>MEOQ01000045.1 GCA_001769275.1 Bacteroidetes bacterium GWF2_43_63
TGAGTTCCTCTGTGAACCGAGCACCAGCGGTGCGAGCTCATGAGCACCTTGCAAAAGTGATTTAATGAGCGAATAAACTAGGATTCAGGAGGTTTTTGGTATGTTTAAATGCGTTGGTCCTGATAACATCCGTCCGGTGGATTCAATGATTCAAAAATTTATTATCTTTGCCTCCCCTTACAAAAGGGGGTTGTTAGCTCAGTCGGTTCAGAGCGCATGCTTCACACGCATGAGGTCACTGGTTCGAATCCAGTACAGCCCACCAGTAAAAACGAGTCTTTAGCTCAGCTGGTTTAGAGCGCTTGCTTGACAGGCAAGAGGTCGGCAGTTCGAACCTGCCAAGACTCACGAAAATGTAAAACGGCTTCAGACCTTGTGTTTGGGGCCTTTTTTTATGGGCTTTTGGCCATAATTTTGGCCTTTAAATTCAAGCGGTTTACACATGGTTTACACATTTGTCTTTTGTTTAGTTTCTTCGGGAAAAGAATGTATAATTGGAGATGTTTTTTAATGAAAAACCTGAGAACGAGCAAATCGAACTGTCCATTTTTCAGCATGAAGGAACTCTCAATCTTATAAAAAAAGAATTGCGAAAGCAGACTATTGATTTGATGATTGATAAAATACGAAATCTCACTGTTTTTTTAAGAAAGTAGTATTTGGAAACAGTGTGTACTAAAAAACTAAAAATCCCCTTAGAAATGTCCAAATGATCCGGAAATAAATCCATTTTAGGATCATTTTTGGTTCAAAAGTGGTCTGTTTTTGGGCGAAATTCGGACAATTCCAGACGTTTTTGGACGATTTCGGGCGAAAATGGTCGAAATCCGGGCAATTTCGGACGATTTCGGACGATTTCGGGTAAATTCGGGCGATTTTCAGGCGATTCCGGGTAAATTCGGGTAATTCCTGGTAATGTTCAAGTAATTTTCAGGTGAATTTGAGTAATTCTAAAAATTTTCAGGCGAAAATTGTTTTAAAATTGAATGTTTTGTGGCGATCTTAGCACGATTCCAAAATGATTCGATAGAAATTATGGCGAATTGTTCGCGAATTCAGAAATATTTTTCATCAAATTGTTTTTTCGGAAGAAAAGTTGGATTTTTCTAAAACACAATTGAAGAAGTGCTTATTGATCTTCGGGAGTGTTCAAAAAAGTGTGTCATTTCGGACACAACTGATAAAATTCAGGGCAACGCAGAGGCTGTTTTGCACGGGCTTTTTTACACTCTCTTATTATTTTTTTCTACATTTGAGAGCTAAAACGATGACATAAACATGAAGAATGTAAAAGAATCCGCGAACTTTATCTGGTCAATCGCCGACCTGCTGCGCGGAGAATACAAACAAAGCGACTACGGAAAAGTAATACTACCACTCACTGTGCTCAGACGACTTGATTGTGTGCTGGAAAAATCGAAAGAAAAGGTACTGGAGAAATTTGCGCAGACAAAATCAATGAAAATTGAAAACCTTGATCCGATTCTCAACAAAACTGCCGGATATAATTTTCACAACCGCAGCAAATTCGATTTCAATAAGCTCGTTGCCGATCCGGCCAATATTGCAGCCAATCTTCGAAACTACATCAATGGTTTTTCGGCCGAAGCCCGGGAAATTGTCGAACAATTTGAATTCGAAAATCAGATTGTGAAACTGGATGAAGCCAATCTACTGTTCATTGTCCTCAAGCGTTTTCAGGAAGTCGATCTGCATCCCGGCCGCATCAGCAATATCGAAATGGGATACATGTTCGAAGAATTGATACGTAAATTTTCAGAAATATCGAATGAAACCGCCGGAGAACATTTCACGCCCAGAGAAGTAATCCGCCTGATGGTAAACATTCTTTTTCTCAACGACCGCGATGTACTTACCAAAAAGGGCATCACTAAAACCATTTACGACTGCTGCGCCGGCACCGGTGGAATGTTGTCTGTTGCCGAAGAGTATCTGCACGACCTCAATCCCGATGCCCGCCTTGAAATGTTCGGACAGGAGCTCAACCCTGAGTCGTATGCTATCTGCAAATCAGATATGCTCATCAAAGGCCAGAACGCCAGCAATATTAAAAAAGGCAATAGTATTTCCGAAGATCATCTGAGCAACCTGAAATTCGATTACCTCATCACCAATCCGCCGTTTGGCGTGAAATGGGAAAAGTATGCAAAGAAAGTGAAAGACGAACATGAACAGCTGGGACACGGTGGCAGGTTCGGAGCCGGTTTGCCCGCCATGACCGACGGTTCGTTTCTGTTTCTGATGCACCTGATGAGTAAAATGAAACCCGATGGCTCGCGCCTGGCCATTGTTTTCAATGGTTCGCCTTTATTTTCCGGCTCGCCAAGTTCAAAGAAAAACGAAAGCAGCATACGCCAGTGGATCATCGAAAACGATATGCTCGAAGCCATTATAGCCCTGCCCAATCAATTGTTTTACAACACCGGTATAAGCACCTACAACTGGATCATTACCAACAAAAAACCGAAAGCAAGAAAAGGCAAGGTTCAACTCATTAATGCTGTCGATTTCTTCAAAAAAATGAGCAAGTCGTTAGGAGACAAACGCAACGAGCTCAGCGACGAACATATCACCGAAATAACAAGATTATACGGTGAATTCAAGGAAAGCGAATACTGCAAGATATTCGACAATAAAGAATTTGGTTATTCAAAAGTGACCGTAGAGCGACCGGAGCGCAATAGCAAAGGCGAAATTGTGAAAGATAAAAACGGCAAACCAAAAGCCGACAGCAGCCTGCGCGATACCGAAAGCATTCCTCTCAAAGAAGACATACAGGAATACTTCAAACGTGAGGTTCTGCCTCATGTGCCCGATGCATGGATTGACGAAAGCAAAACCAACATCGGATACGAAATCAATTTCACCAAATACTTCTACAAGTATAAGCCGCTACGCTCGCTCGAAGAAATTCGGGCTGATATTCTTGAGCTTG
The DNA here is from genome assembly GCA_001769275.1 of Bacteroidetes bacterium GWF2_43_63. Taxonomy (NCBI): domain Bacteria; kingdom Pseudomonadati; phylum Bacteroidota; species Bacteroidetes bacterium GWF2_43_63. The sequence goes on from MEOQ01000045.1 coordinate 2,957, forward strand.
AACAGGAAACCGATGGTTTGATGAATGAAGTGCTGAACTGATATGAAAAAATACGATTCATATAAGGATTCTGGCATTGATTGGATTGGAGAGATTCCGAAACGATGGACTCTAGAGAAAATAAAGCATACAACGTATGTTAAAGGAAGAATTGGTTGGCAAGGCTTGACAACAAATGAATTTATTGAAGAAGGAGAAAGTCTTGTAGTTACAGGCACTGATTTTATAAATGGAAGTATTAATTGGGATACATGTTACCAAATCACAAAATCTAGATATGATGAGGATCCCTATATTCAATTAAGAGAAAAAGACTTATTGATAACAAAAGACGGTACTATCGGTAAAGTTGCAGTTGTAAATAAAATTCCCAAGATTGCTACTTTAAATAGTGGGATCTTTGTTACAAGGCCGGTATCCAATCATTACATTTCAGAATTTCTTTATTGGATGCTCGTTTCAGATGTGTTTATTTCTTTCTATAGATATAATCAATCAGGCTCGACAATTCAGCATTTATATCAAAATGTATTCAATGAGTTCAAGTTTTGTTGTCCCTCAATCCAAGAGCAAACAGCCATCGCCAACTACCTCGACCACAAAACCGCACAGATCGACGCCCTCATAAGCAAAAAGGAAAAGCTGATTGAATTGCTTAACGAAGAACGCACCGCGCTCATCAATCAGGCAGTAACAAAAGGCCTCAACCCCGATGTACCCATGAAAGATTCAGGAATCGAATGGATTGGCGAGGTTCCGGCGCATTGGGAAATGTCAAAACTAAAACACCTGTCTTCAATTATTTCAAAAGGAACTACCCCATCAACAATTGGTAAAGACCTCATTGAAGAAGGTGTAATTAAATTTATAAAAGCAGAGAACATCTTTGAAAATATAATTCGGGATCATCCTTCCTTTTTTATTGATGAGGAAACTAATGAATTACTAAAGAGATCTAATCTGTGTGAAAATGACGTGCTATTTGTCATTGCTGGTGCTACAATTGGGAAAGTGGCGATTTTGCCAAAGTCTTTTTTGCCGGCAAATACTAATCAAGCTGTTTGTTTTATCCGCCTAAAGGACACCTCTCGTTCAATGTTTTTGTGGCTGTGGTTGCAATCAAATTACATAAGAGAAATTATTAAATTGCAATCCAATCAAGCAGCACAACCGAATATTTCAATGGAGGATATTGCGAATTTCAACATCCCTACTATGGATGATAATGAGCTCCAACAAATAGTTTCATTTATTGAACGACATTGCTCAAATTTAGATTCCATGAGTTCAAGAGTGTCGATGCAAATCGATCTCTTAAAAGAATACCGCACTGCCCTAATAAGCGAGGTAGTAACCGGGAAAGTGGATGTGAGAGATGAAATAATAAACTAAATTGCACGCCATGAATGAGCAGGAACTGAAGCAATTTTTAAAAGAAAAATATCCGAAGGAAAACGAAGCCTGCGAATGGAAAGAATTCGGGTCATTGAAGAACTCCTTTTCAGGATCGGCAGGCGATGATATAATTTCTTACGTTTCGGCCATAGCCAACATGGAAGGTGGCGCACTGGTTATTGGTGTTGAAGACAACACCTGCGAGATTAAAGGCATTCGCGATTTCAACAACCACACTACTCAAAAAATCAAACTCAGAATACTGGAAAAATGCGCAAGTCTTTCTTCGGAAGGTTTGCACGCCGAAGATTTTACAACCAGCGATTCAAATAAAACGATTTGGATTATTCATATTCCGAAGCACCTGCCCCGCCAGCCGGTTATAGCCCATTCAAAGGCCTGGCAGAGAATTGAAGACAGTCTGGTAGAAATGAGGAAAGAGCGTAGAGATGCCATTCTGAAAGAACCGGCGGGTTATGCCGAAGACTGGTCAGCAGCCATCATTCCAGTAGCAACCATTGATGACCTGGACCCGCTGGCCATAAAGAAAGCCCGCGAAGAATACAAAACAAAAAATCAAAACAGAGCTGCTGAATGTGATCAATGGGACGATGTTACTTTTCTGAATAAGGCCAAAGTCACCATAAAAGGAGCAATTACAAATACCGCCGTTTTATTGCTTGGAAACGAGGAATCCTCACATTTTCTGCAACCCGCAATTGCAAAAATCAGTTGGATTCTGAAAGATGACAACAACACCGAATTGGATTATGAACATTTCGGAACGCCTTTCATTCTCAGTACGCAAAAAGTATTGGCCCGCATTAGGAATCTGACCTACAGATACCTCCCTGACAGCACGCTGTTTCCAACAGAAATACCACAGTATGATTCATATGTAATCAGAGAAGCCCTTCACAATTGCATTGCGCATCAGGATTACAGCATGCGTAGCAGAATTACTGTTGTTGAAAAAACGGATGAACTGGTTTTTACGAATGTAGGTCATTTTATACCTGAATCCGTTGAAATAGTAATTGAACAGGATGCTCCACAGGAGTTTTACCGCAATGCTTTTCTGGCTGAAGCAATGGTAAACCTCAATATGATAGATACCATTGGTAGTGGCATCAAACGTATGTTTAACACTCAACGAAAAAGATTTTTCCCAATGCCCGACTATGATCTGTCGAACCCCGAAAAGGTTGCAGTACGTGTTCTTGGCCGGGTTTGGGATATCAATTACACGCGATTGCTGATTAAAAACACTGATCTTGATTTGAAGACTGTTGTATTGCTTGACCGGGTTCAGAAACATCAGCCCATTACTGATACAGAAGCGTCTGACCTCAGAAAACAACGTTTGATTGAAGGCCGGAAAAACAACCTGTATGTGTCTTCTCATGTTGCAAAAGTTACCGGTGATAAAGCATCTTATATTAAAAACAAGGGCTTCGATGATCAGTATTATAAAGATATGATTATTGAATACATCCGGAAATTTCATGCAGCTGCCCGGGCCGACATAGAAGCGCTTATTATTGAGAAGCTGCCTGCCGGACTAACTGAAAAACAAAAGAAAGACAAAGTGAAAAACCTGCTGCAGGATATGAAACGCAAGGACCTTTTAACACTAAACGAAGAGCAGAAATGGATACTAAAGAAGTAACTGTTTTTAGACATACTCTTAGACATGTTTTTAGACGTGCTTTAGACGCTATTTTAGACGCCATGAGGTTATTAAGTGTTGATATTCAATGCAATACTACGTCATAAATCAACATTTTTAGACGCAACCTTAGACGCACTTTTAGACGGATAGACTCAAAATGAGATAATAAAAGAAGACAGTAATGGCAAACGGAATTCACACAGAACAAACCTTTGAAGCAGTTATCGAAGAATCGCTGCTCAGCAAAGGTGGCTATATCAAAGGTCATTCGGACGATTTTGATACACAGAAAGGTTTATTCCCCAAGTACATTACCGACTTTTTGAAAGAATCACAACCCAAGGCCTGGGAGAAAATCACGGCCACACATAAAGGCGAAGCCGAACAAAAAGTGGTGGCCCGCCTTATGAAAGAAATTGACCTTCGGGGCATTTTAGATGTAATCCGGAACGGTTTCACCGATTATGGTGTGAAATTCAACATGGCTTATTTCATGCCAGAAAGCTCACTCAACCCCGATGCAGAAACATTATACAACCTCAATAAACTATCAGTCACCCGCCAGCTTTTTTATGAGCGCAATGGCCGGAACTCGCTTGATATGGTGCTTGCACTCAATGGCCTGCCAATAGCTACCATCGAATTGAAAAATCAGTTTTCAGGGCAAACCGTTGCCAATGCACAAAAACAATATGTGTATGACCGGGAGCCGGCCGAACCCATATTTCAGTTTAAAAAGCGGGCATTGGTGCACTTTGCCGTTGACACCGATGAATGTTTCATGACCACTAAACTGGCCGGAAAAGAAACACGCTATCTTCCATTCAATATGGGAAACAACAACGGCGCAGGCAATCCGGCAAATCCAAATGGCTACAGAACTTCGTACCTGTGGGAATATGTCTGGGCAAAAGATAGCATTCTCGATATCATCGGAAAATTTCTTCACCTCAGAATTGAGGAATACAAGCTGGATGGCGTTATTAAGAAAAAAGAATCCATTATTTTTCCGCGCTTTCACCAAATGCAGGTGGTACGCATGCTCACCAAAGACGCCAAAGAATCCGGAGCCGGAAAAAATTACCTCATTCAGCATTCGGCCGGTAGTGGAAAATCAAATTCAATCGCCTGGCTCAGCTATCGCTTGTCGAGTCTGCACGATGCATCCGACAACAGAGTGTTTGATTCCGTTGTTGTCATTACCGACCGTCGGGTTCTCGACAGCCAGCTTCAAAATACAATCTATCAGTTTGAGCATAAAGAAGGCGTACTGCAGAAAGTCGACGAAGATTCCAATCAGCTTGCCGAAGCACTGGCCGCCGGGAAAAATATAATCATTACAACACTTCAGAAATTTCCCTTTATACTTGGCAAAGTATCAGAACTCCCAACACGGAAATACGCTGTTATTGTTGATGAAGCCCATTCTTCACAAGGCGGTGAAGCCACTAAGAAAATGAAAGAAGTACTGGCTGCCAAAACGCTTGAAGAAGCTGTAGCCGAAGAAAAAGAAACGGGAATAGATGATGATGCCGAAGACGAAATCCGCAAATCAATGCAGGCACGCGGCAAACAGGACAATCTGAGTTTCTTTGCATTTACGGCTACACCAAAATCAAAAACGGTAGAAGTATTTGGCACCAAAGGCTCCGACGGCCTCCCGCGCCCGTTTCACGTTTATTCAATGCGTCAGGCCATCGAAGAAGGTTTTATTCTGGATGTGCTGAAAAATTACACCACCTACAAAGCCTATTTCAAACTATCAAAACAAATAGAAGACGATCCCAAAGTAAATAAAAAACAAGCTGCACGCGCCATTGCCCGCTTCCTGTCGCTGCATCCGCACAACCTTGCACAAAAAACAGAAGTCATGGTTGAGCACTTCAGGCAGATTTCTTCAAAGAAAATTGGCGGAAAAGCAAAAGCAATGGTTGTAACAAGCTCGCGCCTGCATGCAGTCCGGTACAAAGAAGAATTTGATCACTATATCAAAGAAAAGGGATACACTGATATTCGCACGTTGGTTGCATTTTCAGGCAAAGTGTTGTGCGATGAATTCCCTGATGGTGTATCAGAATCCGATTTCAACGGTTTCGGCGAAAAAGAACTTCCGAAAAAATTTGCAACGGACGAATATAATTTATTGCTTGTTGCAGACAAGTACCAGACAGGTTTTGATCAGCCATTGCTGCACACTATGTATGTTGACAAAAAGTTGTCAGGGGTAAAAGCAGTGCAGACCCTTTCGCGTCTCAACCGCATGCACCCTGGCAAAGAAGACACTTTTATTCTTGATTTCACCAATGAAACCGATGATATACTGAATTCATTTCAGCCGTATTACGAACTCACCACCATCACTGAAAACTCCGATCCAAACAGGCTGTATGATCTTAAAGCAGAAATAGAGAAGCCCGGTATAATCTGGAATTCTGAGGTTGAAAATTTCTGTACTGTGTTTTTCAAATCATCAAAGAACCTGAATGTATCAGAGCAGAGCAAACTAAATGCTTATATCGATCCCGCTGTTGAACGTTTTAAAAAGCTTGCGAAAGCATGTGCCGAAGACGATGTTATCGGAACAGAACTCACACAGGAAGACTACAAAAACACGCTGCAGGCCTTCTATCGGGCATATTCATTCCTTTCGCAGATCATGCCTTTCTCCGATGTGGAGCTTGAAAAGTTATTTACGTATGTTCGTTTTCTGTTGAAAAAACTCCCGCGTACCAATCAGAATGACCGTTTCAGACTTGGCGACGAAGTATCTCTTGAGTATTATCGGTTACAGAAAATATCAGAAAATACAATTGCGCTTGAGCCACTGCCAGAATACAAACTGGAACCAGCAACCGATTCCGGCATCCGGCTTTCGAACGAAGAAAAAGCCGCGTTGTCTGAAATCATTGAGATATTGAATAAGCGCTTCCAGACTGAATTCAACGCAGCCGACAAGCTGTTTTTTGACCAGATAGAGCAAGAGCTCGTCGATGATGAAAAGTTATCCCTTCAGGCAAAAAACAACACAATGGAGAATTTTAGTTTCGGGTTCAACGACCTGTTTATGGACAAGCTCATTTCGCGCATGGAACAGAATCAGGACATTTTCAGCAAAATGATGGACGATTCCGACTTCCGCGATATAGTCCAGACCTACATGCTGAAGAAGGTGTATGAGAGGTTGAATGCGGGGAGTGGTAATGTGTAGAGGGTTGTATTAAAAACTCTTCTACTATTAAACACCAATAATTTTAATACCCTGTTCGTCAATTATGCATTTGTGGGATTCGAGGTCGGTTACCAATAAATACCTATTCAATAAATAAACACGAGCCAAAATGATCATGGCTTTTGATAATCAAATAATCCCTAACTTTGAGTAAAATCATTTTTGAAATGGTTGAAAAGATTTATCATTTTGAGTTGAAAGATTACCAACCCGACGGCGTTAATATAGAAACGCGGACTCCATTTGTATTGCTTATTGGTGAGTGGGAAGTTGATTTCTACGAGGCAAACAAACCTTTCAAAGCCAATTCCGTTCATGGAAACTTTCGGTTTATGAAATTGCTGCAGAACTCGTTTTTAATGGAGGATAACTACCGTCTTGGATTTGATGAGATTGACGGAAAAGTAGATCTGGATACCGCTATAAAAATGGATTTCCCGGCCTCGGATCATCAAACAGTGTATGCCCTGGGTTCACATTTCGACGAAGACGAAGCCTTGTTTCTGATTTCAGATGAAACCCTTCCTGATGGAGTAGCGCTCTTGAAATATACACCTGATGGGGACAGTGATGATCCGGAGCCCGAAATCAATCCGGCCGGAATTGGCGAAAATGAATTTAGCAAGTCAATAAAAAAGAAAGTGTAGAATGAAAAAGATAAGTGTAATTGCTTTTGATGCAGATGATACGCTATGGGTGAACGAACCGTATTATCAGGAAACGGAAAAATTGTTTTGCGCAATGATGCATGAATATGCCTCGCCGGAGCGGGTTTCAGAGGTTTTATTGCAAACTGAAAAACAGAATATAGGTTTGTATGGCTTTGGGGCAAAGGGATTCACTTTGTCGATGATTGAAACAGCAATGCATTTGAGCGACGGCAAGGCGGGTGGAAATATTGTTTCCGGCATTATTTCATTGGGGAAAGCATTGCTGGACAAGCCCGTTGAATTGCTTGGAGATGTTCGCACAGTGCTATCGGATTTACACTCCCGGTATACTATGGTGATTGCCACCAAAGGTGATTTGCTCGATCAGCAGCGAAAGCTTTCAAAATCAGGTATTGAAAAAATGTTTCATCACATTGAAATCATGAGCGACAAAGCCGAAGTAGATTACCAGAAGTTGTTGGTGAAACTGAATGTAAAGCCAGAAGAATTCCTGATGATTGGCAACTCTCTGAAATCAGACGTGTTGCCGGTTGTAGCCATTGGAGGCACCGCCATACATATTCCGTATTCAGTCACCTGGCAGCACGAAGCAGACACAGAGCCGGTTTCACATCCGAAAATTCTGACTGCAAAACGGATGGGAGAGATTCTGCCGATGTTGGAGAATTGATTTTGCCACAAAAGGACCAACAAACCCCCGAAGTTGCATTTGCAAATTGAATTCAGAATTAAAACAAATTGCTGTTGAACAATCCCAACTGAAATCAATGAGTTTCAAATGAATTCCAATAACTGCGTAGCTCACATGAAACAAAGACTTCGGCAATATGAAGAAGGAAGTTGTCATTTTCCGTAATAAATGTAATATCACATTTACTAATTTTCTCTTTTTGAATAGTTGAAATTTCCTCACAGATTTCCTTATTCAGATTTTCTTTACTTGTAAATCCAAATTTGTCAATAGGCTCTTTGTTTTTCTTGTTCAAGACAGCATGCAATTTATTGTCTTTGTCGTTTTTAAGCATTGCAAATGCCCAGGTGGCTGTATATCTGTCGCCGGCCATAACGTGCTGTTTTATTCTTTGAATTAAGTTCCTTGAAATTCCAGTATATAGAAAGAGTCTTTCCTCATGAACAATTTCAGAAAACACATACAATCCGGAGTATTTCTTGTCTTGATTTTCAGTTGCACCGCAGTTAAGTAATAGTTCTTTAATTTTTTTAGTGTTGTTTTCGCGTTTATCAAACAAATAGTTTACTGACTTGTGCTGTTCCGGATTGGTAAATTGCTGTTTAATTTTTTTTACGAAATGAAACAACATTTCTTCTATGCCAGACATCGAAGGAAAAGACTCAGTTTTGTAATTGTTACTCATGACAGTATTTCTTTATTAGAGAGCTAACATTCTCTGAAATTCTAAAGTATTCATCTTTACTAATTCTCCAACCAATATGTTTGGAGAAATAAATCTTTGCACCAGCAAGGCTTGTTTCTTTTTTATTTCCGATAGTTTTTTTTTGCATTTCCTTTTTAATGGTGTATGATCCGTCATTGTTGTCTTCAAATGTATAACCAAGCCAGATGTTTGTAAATTCACCGTCAGCTTGCTTTTTGGGATGCAAACCCCAGAAATTGGATGCAAAACGATTGAAAACTAAAATCAAGGTTGGTTGTATTTGCTCAATAACTTCTTGTGTTATTTCTAGCTGTTGCGCAATAAAATATTTTCCAGCATCAATTGAACAAAATTTCAGCAGATCATTTTGGTTGGAATGACGCTGAACCAGCATGTCAATATATGTTGCTTTATGAGCATGTGATTTTGGCAATAGATCGTACCTTGTTTTGTAATAGGAGTCGGTTTTACAAACTTTATAAAAATTAAACGGGTATGGTTCAATTTTATCATTTTTCCGATAAGACGGATTTATTCCGCAGATCAGTATTTTAGCAGATGAATCAAATTCTGACCAGACATAATTTCGTTCAAGAATTTCATTCAACTTCGGGTCTTCCATTTTCCCTTTATACTTTTCAAATAAATCATGGATTTTGTTCAGATACTTTTCTTCAAATGTGTTCATAGTTATATTTTCTTGCAATTTAGTAAAAATTAGAACATTTAGTTATTTTTTCAGATTGGCATCATCCATATTCATCACGAGTTTCGGCATCTCGTCAAATGAGGAGTGGGGTTGGGGATTGGCTCCGGCAGCGCATTTTCGGCGGAGATGATCGCGGTAGGAAAAAGATGATTGTGCACTATTAGCGGCCAACTGCGGGAATTGCGAACTCAGCAATTGAAGGATCTGCTTTTTGTCGATGCATGAATTTTCGGTCAGATGTGTGGCCAGTGCAAGCAATAGCGGAATATTTTCGTTCAGTATTTTCAATGATTTTGAAAATGAATCCTGCAACAGATTTTTTACTTCATCATTCAACTTGCCATCCAGGTCGAGGTAACTGTCATTTAGAAAAGGGGTGGGGAGATTAACAGCGCCCGGAAATGATCCCATGCCACAATTTCGGATGAGGAGAGCTGCTAATCGGGAGGCTCTTTCGATATCGGATCTTGAGCCTGAAGTCACATGCTCATGGCCGAAAATGATTTCTTCTGCGGCCATTCCACCAAACAAAGCAATCATGTCTTTTTTAAGCGTTTTCGCAGAATGGTATTCGCGAAACTGGTGAATGTCGACAAATCCGCTCAAATCCGCAGAGGCGCTGCGCGAAAAAACCCGATCAGGAATGTAGTTCAGCAGAACAATATCAATAACGGCATGTCCGGCTTCGTGTATGGCGACTATGGCCTGCCGGTCGTCGTCGCGTATTGCCCGGAGCTTCGACATTTCAAGATCAATTGGATATTTCATTGAACCGAGAATCTCATGATCTTTCATTAGACTAACTGAAACGCTGTCTTCAAAAGCTTCGAAAACTGCTTTATTACAGGGTTTCCTGAATTTCGACATTTCGTTGATGACCAATCCTAAGTTGGACACAATCAGTTGATTGATTGTTGACTGGATGGGCCTGACTCCAAGCGAAGGCGTAACCCCTTCAGCGTAGACCATGTCTCGCATACTTTGGCTGAATTCGAATAATATTCCATGCTTCTCCAGATATCGGGTACTGATTGTATTTAACGCGCCCTGGATAATTTGTCTGAAAGCTTCTCCGCTAAGCGAAGGGTAGATAAGGTGGATATTGCCAAGTCTTGCAATCTGCTCATGCCGGAACGACTCGCTCAGTACCTTTTTAATATCAGATCTGTTTATTCTGAGTGATTCAGCATGAAAATCATCGGCACTCATGTCTGGATTGTAGTTGCCACTCATAGAGTAAGCTCTGTCAAGGTTTCCAATAACGAAAACAACACTTTTTCTGCAATCGTAGGTAATGGGTGTAAGAATCATTGAATAGATTTCGCTGATAAATTGAAGTGTTTCTTTTCCATTTAATGTGAGAATGAATGACCGGAGGTCATATTCGGTTTTGAACCGGGGCCAGGCCGCTTCAATGATGCTGTCGATATATTCACTCTGAACAAATTGAAGATAGCCCTTAGATTCTTTTCGGGGTATCCATTTTCCATTGCATAAAATTTCTTCGGAGCCTTTTATATTCAGATAATCGAGAAACAGCATCTTGCCGCCGGTCACAACGCCATTTTTGACAGTAACGCCTTTTCTCAGCAGTGATTCCAAAATCAGTTTGAGTTTCTGGATTTTATCAAACGTATAGAACCCTGACCTGAAATCGTTGAAAGTGCCACTATCCAAAAGCTCCCAAACCAGCCTCGTGAGAGGCTTTTCAACGGATTCCCCTTTGCTGTCAATTGTGCTGGCATTTTGAAACTCATCAAATATGATCATCAGCTTTTTCTCGTTGTCTTTCGAAAGAACGTCGCAAAGCGTTCGACGCACTGACCAGCTGCTTGATGAGTCACCCATGTCGAAACGGTACAGCAGATCGTCCAGATTAAGAAGCTCGGCCAGCCTTTTCACCAGAGCAGTTTTGCCCACGCCGGTCATTCCCCAAAGGTTTATTATAAGCGGGCGTTCCTGCATGTCGGGGAATAGCACCCATGATTCGATGTTACGGCACAGCGAATCTATCACGGAGTCGATTCCGAAAAACTCATTTTTTAGTTTTGCGCAGGCTTCTTCAATCTGTCTGCGACGTGCGCTGATGTTTGATTTGTTGATCATAATAATGTCGTTTTCTGACAAAATTAGGTTGTCACTACGACAAAGCGTGGCGGTGTTGAATATTGAACAAGGAACATGGAGGTGAGAATGATGAAGTTGAGCTTTTTGCCACACCATTCTTTTGTCGCTGCAGGTGGAGACCTGGAATCATTGCAATAAGAAAACCCGACGATTCCATGTTAGTCCTTCGGACGAACGATGAAATTTCGGGTTTGAGGAAGAATTTTTAAACTATTTCTATTTCGGTTTTCTAAATTCCAGCAATTTTATTGTTGCGGCTTCGGTGCAATCATAAATGGCTTTGGCGTATTTCCTTTTGAATTTGTTGTTTATTTTAAAGGAAACAGCCATAACGACATCGTCGCTAACTGATTCAGTTGAAATATCATAATGCCCCTTATATTTTGCAAGTGCATAACTCACGGCCTTTTTAACTGCTTCTTTTATTGTCGTAAGGTCTTGAATTTCTACTGTGCCTTTTCCATAGTTTAGCGCATCGGCTAGAGTTTGTTTTGATATACATATGTACAAGTCCCCGTCCTCTAAAGGTTGCATTGGGACAAGTTTTGTCCTCATGGTCGATTTTTTGTTATCATTTGTCACAAACAAATACTCAAGTCCTTTTCCCTTTTCAGGATCATATCCTTCTCTGTTGTAGCGAGGTCCCATGAGGATTTGTGGGTGTTTGGCCTGTAATTGTTGCAGGGCATTTCGAGCCATTTCATAATGCGTTTCGGATTTCTGGCTGATTCGTATTGCCGCTAAAAACACGGCTAAAACTACAATAAGTCCTGCAATGTCTTTGATTGCGTCGAGCCAGTTTTCGTTTCCATAGCCTTTAATGTCAAGGTTTATGAAAATGGCAGCAATTCCAACAAAGCCGAAGACAGCTGTTAGAATTTTTTCGAGATCTTCGTTGTAATGGCTAATTAGCTTCATGTGGTTAGATTTTAAATGCGTTAATTAAATTTCCGTTGCTATCATATCCCAGCGTCTTGTTTTTAAAATAATGAAACATTTTGTCGGTGTCGCTGTTTGAAACGCCAGATTTAGCGATGAAATCATAGACATCTTCCCAACACATTCTGCTGAATGTTCTGGTATCATTGGCCTGGATATGCTTGCTGAATTCAGTCTCAATGGCCTTTTCTTTTTCGCGAAGCACAATATTAGCCAGAATAAATGGCTTATTCATTTGCAGGGCCATCCAGGTGCCGAGTAGCCAGAAACGAAGCAATTCGTATTTCTGAGCTTCAACGACCGTCTGGTAGTTGCTCCTGAACACCTGATCATACCAGCCATTGGCACCGGTAGTGTATCCATTCGGGACTTTCATGTGTCTGTCATAATTTTCTCCGGAACCGGAAGTGTCATTGCCCGAAGTTACTTTCGCCTCAATGAAAATCAAAGCTTTGTCTGTATTGATAATGATATCCGGCTCTGATCCGCGTGTAATTGTTTCGCCGAAAGCCAGTCTGGCTGAATTCAATTCGGACCAACCGGTGTATTTTTGGTCGTTTGCCGAATAGTATTCCAGTCTGGAAAATGACCAGAGAATCAGCTCTGCAGTATTTATGGCAGTACTGAAATAGTCGTTAAGAAATGACGGCAATAAGTTCTGCCGTTCCAGATACCTGAACACATTCCAGGTAACTGCATCTTCGCTGTTTTCGCGTGCAATGCGACTTTCGCGTTTAACGGTCTTGATAGCCGAAAACAACTCCATGTCCGAATCATCTGCCCAGAGCAGATTCTCTTCTTCTCTTTCATACTCATAGGTCGAAGGAGAAATAAATATCCGGTGCTCCGGACATTGAAAGCGCGGCTCTTTTTTAAATGAGTTTTTCTGTCGCTCCACTGTGTGCGTACAGCCTGCAACCGGACATTCGACAGTAGCGTCATCGATGGAGAGGAGGGGTTTGAGATTTGTTAAATTAAACATGGCAAGAAATACTTATCGTACACTTTTTTGTTTTTGAATTTCTGCTTTTTTAAATGCATTAATTACTTCATTGAAGTGCTTTTCATGTGTGTAATTCTTTTTTCTTACATTCGGATGCCAAGAATTTATCCAAATTCTGTTTTGTGAGTCTACATATGTCCAATCATCATCAAAATCAAAATTCTCATCCTTGACTACGTTTGTCAAGTGAAAAGTATTTCCACAAATAATTATTTCTGGTTTTATTTGGGTATTAATCTGATCAAATATTTTTTCTGCACAATTCTCTTTTTCAATTTCTCTTTTGAAAAGATTCATATCTGTATAAGAAATTCCAGGCGATTTTTTCAAATTGGCAACAGCAATATAGTCGAGTATGTCCGTTAGTTTCTTGTCGTCAAATTCATTGATTTCATCAAAGGAATTTGTGGTAAGAATGCCCCATGACACTTTGCACAAAAGGCCAAAGGTGTTTTTCCATTTTTCGTAACTAAATAGACCTTCTTTTGAATCTCTGACTCTTAAAAATTCAGTTAGATCCCAGTCCTTTTTTCCTTTTGGATCATTTACTTCTTTTAGAACCCACAGAAGTTTCTTTTTGTTTCCAAGCTTACCAAATTTGTCTTCGTTGATAATTCCGTCTTTAATTTTACTCATTTTGGGTTTTTTAGTTTGTAAATTTATTTTGTCTCTCCGCCAAAACACGTCGTAGCGGAAAATTATTTGTATTTCTTCGCCATGGCGTCAATGGTTTTCTTAATGTCTTTTACCAGCCATACTGGCTCCAGTAGCTTCGCGCGGTCGCCCATCATGAGCAGCTGCTGTTTGAATTCGAAATTGGGTTTAATGCGCAGACTTATTCGAAGCTCTTTATCATCATCAATCAGAATCTGCTGCGAAGGATGCAGGGGTAGGGTCTTTAAATATTTTCCCTGAAACGGATCGAGAGAAATTACCACTGTCTCGACCTTGCTGTTGCTGTAAGTGAGTCCGACAATGTTTTCGAAATCAGCCAGCGGATCGCGCTTCTTGTCGTGTTTGAAGACTTCGGGCAGTACCTGCAGATTTTCCATCCGGTCGATGCCAAAGGTTCTGAATTCGTTTATTCCATGCGGCATTCCGACCAGATACCAGCGGTTTTGATATTCTTTCAAAAGGTAAGGCGCCACCTGGAATTTTCGCGTTTTACCGGTACCGAAATTCTCATGAACAAAGCTCAACAGCTGTCTGTTGTGGATGGCCTGAAGAATGTGTTTGAGGTTTTCAATCCCTTTCAATCGGCCCTGCGCATCGAAAACAATATAGGATAAAGCTTCTTTACTGTCCCTGAGACTCGCACTCAGCACGTCAGCAGTGCCAATGATCTCGAAAAACCGCATGACTGATTCAAAATTCGGTGAGCGTTCATGGTCAACGCAATAGCCACCCAGGCTTCTGTTGTAAACGATCTCAATACCAAATTCGTCTCTTATTTGCTCAATGTCGCGCTGCAGCGTGCGTGTCGATATTTCAAAGTCGGAGTCATGGAGAAAAGACCTGATTTCTTCGAACGACGGATGCCGGTCTCCACCTATTTTCTGCAGCAGCAACAGCCAGCGGTGTAATGTACCTTGGTATGACATGGATACTTAAATAATTTTTGTAAATATACAAATTGCGATTAATCTCGTGAATAGTTGATATCACAAAAGAATTTTCTTAATCATATCCCCAAGCTTCAAAATCTGATACTGCTGTAGATCTGCTTGCGAGGCCTCTTCGTTGCCCATCAGCCGATGCAGGTTGCCACGGCATTCCCACGCGGTAGCATATTCTTTATTCATTTCTATCGCACGGTTGAATTCAAACATTGCATCGTCGAAACGTTGTTCACTGATGTATAATATTCCCCGGTTGACAATGGCCGGGACATATACAGGATTAAGTTCCAGCGCAGTTTTCAGATCCTCTCTGGCGCTGTCAATATTTTGAAGGATCAGAAATATTTCGCCTCTTTCGTTGTGAAACACACTACTGCTGCCGAACTTCATTATGGCCTGCTGTGCGGTTTGCAAAGCCTTGTCATACTCCTGCTGTTTTTTCAGCGCAACGATTTTATACTGCCATGCGCGTTCATCTTCCGGCAAAATCCGCAAATGGTTTTCAAGCATCTCCATTGCGTCTTCCATCTGTTTTCCCTTATTATACCGCTGAATAATCGTAATAGCACATTGCAGATATATAGTCGGGTGATTGGGTTCCGCAGCAACAAATGCATTGAAATATTCATCGGCATAAGTGAAACGCGACAAAGCAATTTTAGCCATCACAGCTTCATAATTCAGTTCTTTGCTTTTTTCCGGAAAATCAAACAATGCCATTGGCATTATTGCACCAGGTAAACGCCGCGAATAAATCAGCCTCAGATACTGTTCATATGCGAGTTCGCGGTCACCACACAAGCAATTCAGATGTCCGGCAAATTTCAGCACAATGCCTTGGTACGGATATTTTTCAAGAAGCTCACTCACAATCTCAAAGCTTTTCTTCAGTTTTTCCGCATCGCGTGAATGCCGCTCTACAAAATCGAGCATAACATCCTTTGCAAAATGAAATGAATTGTAATACTGATTCAACGTAAGATCCAAGCCCGAGCACTCCGGAAATCCAAGGATTTCCAGGACTTTCAGAAGCTTTTCGCGCACTTCATCGTCAACGGGGTTTGGGAGTGGGTAGATGATTTTCATTGGGGGTAAAGGTACGGATAAAGTGTTTGTTTCAAACGAAGTGCTCAATTTCCGACGCCAGTATTTTATTTGAGGATAGATGTTCAGACACTATTACTTGAGAAGAATGAAATTCATGAAATTTCAAAAAGCAAGTTCTGTCCGATTCAGGCTAAAGACAGGCTCTTGCACATTCAGAAACCATTATACCATACTGACCAATAAAAGAGCTTACGACCTATTATAATTTATGAGAGGGTACTCCATCTTCTTCTGAGGACACTATGTCTACATAGTCCAACCTGGACCGCAAATTCATAAAACAGGAAAACCTTCTGACTTGCTTTAGCAGCATAAATAATTTGTTTTCTATTTCATTAATGTTTTGCCGCTCATCTAAACTTAAAGTAAAACCACCTGACTTAAGGGGCTGCAAAATGCTTCCAACTGGGTCAACAACATTTACACAAACAATGGCCCTGCCAAAATAGTCTTCGGAATAAATTCTGCGAATTTTCCATGAGTTAACTACAAAATCATCAATTGAGTGACCTTGCAAATCTAAAAATGAAAATGAAAACTTCTGCGAAATTAAGTTCTGCGAATTATCATGCTTAATTAATATGCGGTAGGCAACTTCATTGTAAGGCTCCTCTGAATCATAATTATCAAAGTCAGCTGTATACTCAAATATTTTCTTCATATTCGAAATATTAATTTTACGTACAAATATAATAATAATCAGAAATTTAACCACCACCCCTAAATGTGTTGAGTTACTAAACTGAATTAAAAACAAATTGATGGCCAGCTTGAATAGTATTAAGAAAATTGAAATACTTGATTCGTCAAGCAAGGAAGACGTCCGTTTTACTCGGCCATAATTGATAAATGCAGCCATGGAGGAGCTTAGGACAGTAAATATCATTGGAACTGACTTGAATGGCAGAAAGAGCCAAGAGAAAAAATGAGAGAAGCTGAAAATCATAGAGAGCGAAATTGAACAGAAATAGAAAAATGTGGGGCTAAAAACATTCATTAATACATTTTAAACCACATCCACCAAATAAATAAATTTTAGTAACTTGCCGATTAAATGAAAAAGAACCCTATATATACAATTGGCCATGGACACAGGAAACAAGATGAATTCCTTGGGCTTTTGAAGCAGTTTGAAATTCAATATTTGATAGATGTACGGTCTCAACCCTATTCTAAATTCAACCCTGATTTTAACCAAAATGAGATAAAATTGTTTCTTGAAAAAAACTCGGTGAAGTACGTCTATATGGGAGATACTCTTGGCGGTATGCCAAAAGATCTTTCATGCTATACCCCTAAGGGTATTGTAGATTATGAAATATTGAAATCAAAGGATTTTTTCCTGAAAGGAATTGATCGGTTGATAATTGCAAATGATCAAGATTTGAAGATTGTTATTTTGTGTAGTGAAAGCAAGCCGACTGAATGCCATCGCACTAAGCTTATTGGGCGAGTTCTGAGTGAACATGAAATTGCTGTTGTACATATTGATGAAAAGGGAAAATTGAAAGACCAAATCACGGTCATAAATGAGTTAAATAAGGGCTACTCAGAGATTGACTTATTTGGCGAAAAGAAAAATACAACTTCAAGAAAACCACATCTTTGAAATATGGAAATTTTTACCATAGGCGTTTATAACTCAACTGAAAAAGAGTTTTTTGAAAAATTGACCACTTTAAAAATTGATACATTTTGTGACGTTCGTCAGCGGCGTGGCGTGCGAGGTTCAAAATATGCTTTCGTAAATAGCATCCGTCTTCAGAAAAGACTTGCGGAATTGAATATACAATACCTTTATGAGCCTGGGCTTGCACCTACGACCGAAATAAGAAATCTTCAAAAAGAAGTTGATTTGAACTTGGGGGAACAAAAAAGAGATAGACAGCAATTGGGAAAGGTCTTTATACTAGAGTTTAGTAATAGAATCATCAACAAATTTGATTTGACTCGGTTTAATTCCTTCTTGATATCTTCGGGCGCAAAAAAAGTTGTGTTTTTTTGCGTCGAGGAGTTTCCCAATGCATGTCACAGATCTTTAGTCGCAAATAAAATAAGAGATGAATTTAATTATGAGGTAAAACACCTATAACATGGAAGTTCTAATTGTTGCTAAAACGCATATGAGAAATGGGAGCTGCGTTGGAGGTTATGACATTACAAGTAAAAGAAATGTAAGGCTGTTAAATGCAAATGCTGAAAACCAGCCACATGACACTGAATTTAATGTAGGTCAGGTGTGGGAAATTGAGTACGCTATCAGACCGGTTCTAAATCCACCTCACATTGAAGATGTCCTTGTTTTATCAAAGAATTTTATCAGAGAAGAAAAAAACCCTTACACTTTTTTGCTTAACAGTGTAAAAATTTGGAAAGGTGATCCAACTTGCATTTTTGATGGCAAAGTGAATTTTCCTCGGGGAAAGAGCTGTTTTGTGACAAATACAAGAGGAATTCCATCTCAAAGTGTTGGATTTTGGATGGCAGACAAAGATCTCGAACTTACAATTTTTGGAGACCAGAAGCACTTTTACTACTTTGGTGAATACGGCGATGTTTATGCAATCCCTTTTGTTGGTTTTCAACCTGTAGAAGACAAAATTAAAAAAGGCTCTATAATCAGGGTGTCCCTTGCAAGATGGTGGAATCCAAATCCAAATGAAGACAAAAGGTGCTATTGTCAGCTGTCTGGTTGGTTTATGCAATAATTAGATAATCCCTTATTTGCAATATTAATGGATTAGCCATTTTTATTCAATCCATAATGTTGTAGAAAATTCCCGACATTCAATCTATTTGTCTGAATTTCAAAATGTGATTGTATCACAAAAAGCAGATTATTTACTGGCGTTTTTTTGCGTATAAATTTTAATCAATTCCATAACCCTATTCGTTATACGCGAGACCATGTGAGTTGGGCTGATTACTTTCACATTTTCCCCATACGACAACACCAATTGCTCAAATTCATAATTAATGATCAGGTTTAATCTGACTTCCAGGCAATCCGGGGATAACCATTTTGACTTTTGCGAACCATGAAGAGGTTTTGTTTCTATGTATTTACCGGATAGTCCGAAAAACAACAAAACTACTTCTTCCACTTTTCCGTTTTCCGGAATTGTGACGCCAACAATGTCATCAAAAAATTCGTCCCAGTTCTCGTCTGTTTTTACATATTTTGCTCTTGTCAACTCTTCAACAGAAACAACGCGATCCAAAGCAAGAGTCCATATTTTATTCTGCTGCATATTCAGCCCTAAAACAAACCAGCGATTGTTGTATTGCTTGAGGTAATATGGATGAAACTCTACTTCAATGGGCGCTTGCAAATCAAATGGATGATATTCAAGTTTCAGAACCTGCTTATATGTTATTGCGGAATACAAAACGCCGACATATTCTACCCCCTTTAAGTACTCATTGCTGTCAAAAGATATTACTGATGGCTGAGTTGAATTACTTTCCATCCCCTGTTGCAACTTTGGTATCAACTCGTAAACCCACTCAAACTGCGGCATCCCTTTGAATTGGCTCAGAATTGAAACTGCATCTTTAAGCTGGTTGATTTCTACTTCGTTCAAAGGCATGTTATTGATTGAAAAAGACATGTCGGCATACCGGTAAAACACTTTATGCCCCTCCCTGATTTTGTTCAACTCAACCGCCCAGCCGTCGCAACTCTCCATAAATTCTATATCATAGAGAAGTTGTCGCCGGCTTATTCCTTTCTTCTCCGGGTTAATTTCCTGCAGGACAGTATCGACTTCTCTCATTAGATCCTCAAGAAAGTACTTTCGGCCAGGGTTTCGAAAACAATTGTCGAGAATTTTATATCGAATAAGTGCATGTTTTGTGTCAGGCATATAGAAGATTTATTACATTTGAAGCAAATATATTAAATTTTCGCAACAATGCAAATTGATTGCACTATTATAATATAGTTTTGCTGCAGTTCTTTGAAACACCTGCCTAAGATATTGATTCCGGATGCTGGGAGTAATTGGGAAACCAATGAAACAATGATCGGCATCTCTTCCCGCCCTTGAGGTCCTTGTGGCACTTGTGGCTGGGATAAATGTCCATTGGACATGTCTGGAGCCTGCATAGCATTTATAGCAATGAATGAAATTCAAGATATGAAGCTATGTAAGCTAGATATGATTGAGATCTTGTGAGATCAAGCACGAGCTCATACATAAAGAGTATCAGGCAGGTGTTTTCGAGGAGCTAAAAAGCTAAAAAATGCAAATTGAACAAAAACATATTGACACATTAAGAGCACACTTTGCCGAAATGCAAAACAAAGAGGAATTGGCCTTGCTTTTAAGCGCTGCAAAAAATATTCTTTACGGAAAAGTGTGCAAACCAATAAGTGTAAAGTCTCTGAATTATTATGCAAATCCCGAGTATTGCAAACAGAGATATAAAACATTTGCAATAAAAAAGAAGTCGGGAGGAACACGCACTATTCATGCTCCTGTTGAAGGTTTAAAAACTAAACTGCGCGCATTAAACTTCGCATTACAATGTCTTTATGACCCGCACAAAGCTGCAACCGGGTTTGTGAGAGAAAAATCAATTGTCGACAATGCAAAATGTCATGTCGGACACAATTATGTTTTTAATATTGATTTGAAAGATTTTTTTCATTCATTCGACAGAAACAGGGTGAAGATTGGATTCATGTCCGAACCATTTAATTTAAATGGCGAAAAAGAGCCACTAGCATTCTTACTCGCAAGTCTTTGCACGCATCCCTTTGAAATTGATGGCATACAGCAAATAGTATTGCCTCAGGGCAGTCCCACATCTCCAACTATAACCAATATTCTATGCAGAAAACTGGACCATCGGTTAAGTGGCCTCGCTAAAAGATTTGGGGCAACATATACTCGTTATGCTGATGATATGACATTCTCTTCAGACCACAACATATACGGCAATGAAGATTTTAGAAATGAATTAGTTAGAATTATTGAAGAGGATCAAAAGTTGAAGATCAATCCTGATAAGACCAGGTTGCAAAAAACTGGTTACCGGCAGGAAACCACTGGGCTGGTCGTAAATGACAAAGTGAACGTTACGAGAAGGTATGTCAAGCAAATTCGAATGTATATCTATTATTGGGAAAAATACGGATATGAGAAAGCTGAGCAAGTTTTCAAAAAAGATTATACATTAGACAAGGGTTCTACAAAAAAGAAAACCCCAAGTCTTATCAACGTAATTGATGGGAAATTGAATTTTTTGAAAATGGTGAAAGGCTCTGAAGATGGAACCTATAAGGGTTTAAGAGGCAGGTTTGATTCTTTAGCCGGAGTTTTTGATCCCATTAATGAAGTGTTGGATGCCTGGGAAAAGAATGGAATAGATGAGGCAGTGAGTTTGTACTTTAAATTAAATGCGGACTAATGGCAAAAGATAAATACGACTTTATTTTGGAGTTGATTGCAAATAAAAAATTAAGCTTGAATCAAAAAGATCGGGTATTAAATTTGTATGCATTGGAATTAAAGAAAGATGGCCAATTGTTGAACGAAAGACTAGAAATGATTATTAGTGAGAATAAAATTGATTTGGAATTAATAAAAAGAATTGAAGAGGTTGAAAGCAAGATGCGAAAGTTAAATGACGAACAAAATGCACCTCTTAAACCTGCTGAAGAAACAAAAATAAGAATAGAACCAAATCCAAAACATGTTGCTGATTTCATGTCTTTATTTAATCAACGAGATGGGCTTAAGTATCTAACTCATGATTATGATGAAAATGACGACTTTGAAATTGATAAAATTCTTATTCAGGCAAACAAAGTTTTCACTGAAGCAACAAAAAAACTATTTATTCCACAAAGCTTGTGGCGAACAGTTAAACAATTTGCTTTTGACAGTAAGCAAACAGAGTGGACATCAATATCGGCAGATTACACAAAACCCATCCCAATAACAATCGGCTGGGCTACAAAAGAATTAAGAAATTGGTCAAAGCAAAACAAGTTACACCCTATCAGAAATAATGAGTATAAAAACATCATTAAAGATTTTAAAAGAATTACAAGAATTGAAGCTCCTGATTTTGAAATACTTATTGACAAAACCCTGGGTTCCGTTTTTGCAGATGATATAGAAAATTTCGAAGTTCAAAAAAACGCGTTAGAAAAAGCAGACTTTTATTCGCATGTGGGTTATTTGAAAGCAGCCTTAGAAGCTATATTCGAAGAAATAAAAAAACGATCAGATTCTTCTTTAAACAAGAAAATATCAATTCATTACGAACGATCTATTTCCGATGAAGGATATTACTTGAGAGAAGTTCTCATTACTCATCACAATTCATTTCCATCTAAAGAACTTAAACTAATATTACAAGAATGGAATGAAAAAGGTAACATGGGGAAAATCAAAGAGAAACTTAGAGGGTACTGCCATTGGTCTGTTGAAACCATTATTGAAGAAAAAGCCACTAAAGTTAACATTCTAAGAGATAAAGAATCCCCTGATTTCGAACTTATTGATAAAGTACCCGTTGGGTTTACTCATATATTAACCTTTTACTACAAATAGGCATGATTTACCTAATAGATGACAATCAAAATAATCAGCGACTCAGCAACTATAATATTACGTTTATAGAAGAAGGCGCATTTGATGAGTATTTAATTTCAATTGACAAACTTGAAATAGGAAGCAGCTTTTCTAGCACTTCACACTTAGATTTTTTAAAAAATGCAGACTGTATTCTTTTACATACCACAACAGAGGATTTTTTACCAGGAAAAGGGTTTATTCCAGGATCTAAAACCAATGTCCTAAAAATAAAGGAAATCATATCCCAAGAAGGGGAATTAATTCCGATTGTATTATTTAGCAATTCAATGGGAGAAACAGAATATAACTCTGATAAGAACCCAAACTATATAAGCTCTATTAAAAAGAATTTGTTTTATGAAAGACTCTTTGATTTTTTAGAAAATTACAAAAACTCAGGGATAGTTGATTTAAGAATTATAGCTTGGGGCAGCAATTTTGCATGTAAAGAAGTATCAAGACTTGCGATTGAAATACTAAGTGCTTTTGAGTCAAAGGATAATTCGGACAGATTAAAATTAAGCGATTTGTCGCCGATTATTAAAAGTTTCAAAACATTTCTTGAGCTTTCCTTCTCTAATAGCAAAGTTAATGAAATCTTGAACGACATAGAGGATAATCCAATTAGGATTAAAGAATTTAAGGACAAAATTAAACATATAACTGAATGTTATGCCAAATATGGAAAAAACACTTGTAATTGGAAACAGTAAATTGTTGAATGATTTGGGTGGTGCTTTTATTGAACTGCCTAGCTTAAACAACGAAATCGAAATGCATAACTGGATAGTTGATGTATTTCGTAAAAAAGAAATTGAAAAAGTTGTAATTGAAATTGCAGACAATCCAATACTTTCCCTTAAAATTGGTTATCATATTCGTCTTAGCATTGAAGATCTAAACAATAGAAGCCTTGTTCCAATTCTATTTATTTGTAAGCTGTCCTTAAATACATTAATAATTCAAACAACAATATTTAGTCATATTTTATCTACCAAAGGAGTTTCCTTTTCAGAATATAATTTACAAGAAAATAAAGCGGAAATTGATAATTTGGTTGGTATTAATGAAAGCGAATTCAAAACAAGGTTTCTTGACATTATTCACATTCAACCTGATGAAACAGTGGGGCGACATTCTTTGGCAAATATTTGGGGAGCTTATTCTATGGATAAAGCTTCTAATGCCAATGCTCTGCAAGCAAATTCTGAATTTAAAAAATCACTCTATTTTAAGTATGTTTCAGCATTTAATAATCTTAGTAAATTAAAACCAACTACACTGAAAATACTGGGAAAAATAAATGTTGGCAGTATAAAAAAAATTGAAGCAATTAATAAAAGAATTCTACTTATTGATGATGAAGCTGATAAGGGTTGGGAATTAGTATTAAGAAAGGTGTTTAATACTTCTTGCGATAAAGATTTTATAGTAATAAAAGAAAAGGTAAAAGATTTTGATACGCTCTCGGAAGAAAGTAAACGAATCATTAAATCAGAAAAATTTGATTTGTATCTTGTAGATTTACGTCTTAACGGATTGGACGAAGAAACAAACAATACAATTGAAGCGTTTTCAGGAATGAAAATGTTAAAAGAAATTAAATCTATAAACAATGGTAATCAGGTTATAATTTTTACTGCTTCGAATAAATCTTGGAACTTGAAATCCCTTTTTGATGCTGGAGCGGATGGTTATTACATGAAGGAATCGCCAGAATATAATTTTTCAAAAGCAATTTCCGAACAGAATTATATTGATTTCAAAGAAAGTGCTGAAAAATGCTTTAAAAAGAATTATTTGAGTGCAGTGTACATTCATTGGAGGAGCGCGAAAGAAATGAAATCTAATTTGATTAGTGATTTTATTATTGAATCGGACACTTCTTTAACTATTGCATGGAAATTAATATATCAGGAGTATCTTGATTTTGGATATTTAATATTATTCCAGATTATTGAATCTTATGCAGACTCCTTATTTCAAAGTGATGAATCAGGAGAAGATTGTAAAATAAATGACATCATTGTTATAAAAAAAATAGGCGATAATAAGAAAGAATGGGCACTTAAGCATATGCATAATGGTGCAAATGGAGATTATTTCACTTCTCGAGAAAAAGTGGAACAACATGCAACTCAAAAACCAACAGCTTTATTTAAGGCTTCTTGTATGTTGTATTTCAAATACAAAAAAGATGATGTTTTTCTACAAAACTTTGGCAAATTGAACAGAATGAGAAATGACATAGCCCATGGAAAAGGAATCGGAATTGCAAACCATAATAAATTGATTGAACTTTTGAAGATTATTAAAGAAATTAGAGAGAAATAAACAATGCATATACATTGCACTGGAGTTAGCAACCTTTGCATCAAACATTAACAACAATGAAGATCTTTGATCACTTCCAACATATCAACCTCACAAGCGATCAACAATATGCGTTGGAAATGCTTCAGGAGTTTTTGGAGAGTGATGAAAGTGTTTTCATTCTTCAGGGATATGCCGGCAGTGGTAAAACTACACTCCTAAAAGGATTGGTTGAATATTTAAATGAAATTGGTCGTAAGTCTCAATTAATGGCTCCAACAGGAAGGGCGGCAAAAGTAATTAAACAAAAAACCGGATTTGAGGCCACCACAATTCACAAAGGCATTTACAGCTTTGATACTCTTGTCGAATATGAGGCCTCTGAAACAGAAAACAACTCAGAGAGTTATAAATACTTTTACAAAACCAAATATAACCCAAATATTCATGAAACGGTGCTGATTATTGATGAAGCATCAATGATCTCAAATATTTCAAATGAAGAAGAATATTTTCGGTTTGGCAGTGGATGCTTATTAAATGATCTTATCGATTATTCTCAGATTAAAGCCCATCATTCAGGTTCAAAAATAATTTTTGTCGGAGATCCGGCCCAGCTTCCTCCAATCGGCATGAACTTTTCGCCGGCCCTTGATAAAAATTATCTAGCTGAAAAATACGAGTTAAAAATTGTTGACGCGGAACTCAAAGAAGTCAAACGCCACAATGCAGATAATGGGATACTTAGTTCTGCCACCAAAATCCGTAAGTGTCTGACCTCTGGGTTTTTTAATGACTTTGATGTTAGAGAAAACGGAAATGATGTTTTTAATCCAAAGTTTGAAGAATTTATCCCTTCGTATAATGCTCAACAAGGAACTAAGGTTGTTGTTTCATTTAAGAATAAAACAGCGTCTGACCTAAATCAAATTATACGCAAACATAAATACGGTTCTGATATTCCCATATTGGCCGGTGATATTATTCTTGTTGGTGGCAACCATTATCGGCTTGATATCATGAATGGTGAGTTTGGCGTTGTTTCAGCTGTAGCATCTGATACTATTAAACGAGAGGTAAGGTTTAATTTGAGAGATGGCCGCAAAGCATCGGTTTTACTCAAATGGAGACAGGTTGAATTGGTATTCCCTTCTGAAGGCGGTAACAGTAAAATGGCAAAAGGTTACATGCTGGAAAACTTTCTATATGGAGATAGTTCTCTTAATCGTGAAGAAAAGCAAGCCTTATATATAGATTTTAAAAATCGAAACCCCAACATAAAACCAAAGACTCCGGAGTTTAAAGACGCCATAATTAATGACCCTTTTTTCAATTGCATTTTGCTAAAATATGGTTACGCTGTAACTTGCCATAAAGCTCAAGGGGGAGAATGGGACTCGGTTTATGTTTTTTGGGATAAGGGAGTAAAAGAGAACTTTAACTTTTTGGATTCAGAACATAATCGATCCGGGAAAACAAATTCTGAATTCTATCGTTGGGCATACACCGCCATCACAAGAGCTTCTGGAAAACTTTTCTGCATTAATCCGCCTTATTTCAATTCATTCTCGCAAATGGCAATGGTTGAAGCTACTGTTCAGAACTCATTAAAAGAGTTGACGGGTCATGAAGCCAACCCAATTGAGGTTGTGATTTCAACTGAGGACAAAAAACAACTTGAAAAATTTAATCTCACAAACGCTCCTTTATCATTTCAGAATCACTTTCTCCTAGTGAATTTCGCTATTGGAAAGCATTGCATTGATATATTGAAATGGGAAAAGGTTGGGTATGAAGTCCGATATCTGCTGAAACGAGAAAATGATACTTGCAAGCTCAAGTTTTGGATAAACGTTGACAATAAGTTTAATTCGAATTTTCAGAAAATTCCTACTAATACAAATTCCGAGACATTTTTTGAAGAAATATCCGCATTGATAAATGCCACCCCTGCAATTATTTTTTCAAGAAATACGGTTGACACAATAATTCCCAGAATTGTATTTGATGTAGCTATTGAAGAAGAAAAACCTTTTCTTGGGGTTCTGTTTGACTCATTGCAAAGATTGCACGAGAAATCAAGCATAACAATTGATTTTGTCGAGCATCTGAATTATAGAGAACGCTACACTTTTACAAAAGATGGCGAAACCGCCGTTATTGATTTTGAATACAATGGTGATGGTTTCTTCGGAAGGGTTTTACCAATTGAAAACAAGTGTAGTAATATTGAATTGCTGAAAACTGTCTTGGATTCGGTTTCAAAATTAAAGGAGATGGATTATGTCATTTAAAGAAGTCAAAGAGCTTAGAACATCAGGAAAGCTTGAAGAAGCATTAACAATGGCGTCCTCGGATTTGGAGAATGATCCTTCAAATATCTGGAACAAACGTTCCATTGCTTGGGTGTATTACGATTATCTTAAAACGAATGCATATAAAGAATCCTTTGATAAATTTTCGGAAGTTTTGTCCAAGATAAATGAATTGGAATTGCCGGAAGATGAGAAAATGCTGTTCGATACTTTTTCGTACCAAATTGCAAAAATTATTTTTCATATATCAAAAGAGGAAAATATTGATTATTCGAAGTTAAATTCGATTTTTGATCAAATACAAAAATTTCATTTCACGAAACCATCAGAAGCTTATTCAATAGTTTATAAAGCTTTTCACAAAGGATATAAATCCTGGGCTAATTACATTCAATTCGCCGATTGGTGGGATTTTTCAAATTTTCGATCTGAGGATTATCTCAGTGAGGAATTTAAAGACAAAAAAATGATGTCGATCGCTGAGCAAGCCTACATCGCATATTCTAAAAAGCTGCTTGACGGAGAAGCAAAAGAAGAAAGTAGTTGGATTGTACAAAATAGTATCAACAAAGAAAAAATTCAAGCGTTTCTTCCAAAATTAAATACTATCATTGACCAACATCCGGAGTATCAGTATCCACCATATTTTAAAGCAAAACTGTTGTTATCGCTTGGATTGGATCAAAATATTCTTTCCACATTTCTTCCTTTTGCCAGACAAAAAAGAAATGATTTTTGGGTTTGGGAATTAATAACTGAAATATTTCCTAATGATAAGGATGTGCAGTTTGCTTGCTTCTGCAAAGCGTTAAGTCTTAAAACCCCTGAAGACTTCCTGGTAAAAACGAGGCAATCACTTGCAAAAATTCTTATTGATCTACAACAATATGACGAAGCAAAAACAGAAATTCAACAAGTTGTTGCAACAAGAGAGAAAAACAAATGGCCAATTCCAAATATTATTGGCAAATGGACTGGAGAAGAATGGTATAAAACCGCCGTTATAAAGACCAACAATCAGGAATTGTATTTAAAACATATTACCAAAGCTGAAGAAGTAATATTTCAGGACATTGCAGAAGAGATTGTGCTAATTGACTATATTAATCTTGATAAAAAGATGATATCATTTGTCTCGGCTTCAGAAAAATTTGGGTTTTTTAAATACATGTATATTCCCGGGAAATTGTTTCAGGGAGATGCATTGAAAGTTAGATTCTCGAACAAAAATGATGGTGAACGATTTTTTATTTACACTATTTCGCGGTATGATGAGAAAGCTGAAATACCTGGATTGACAAAAACGGTCAGCGGAAACATAAGAATAGGTGAAGGTAAAGATTTTGGGTTTGTCGATGATGTGTTTGTTTCTCCACAGCTTATAAAAAACAATAATCTTACTAACAAGCAAGCGGTGTCTGGTCTCGCAATGAAATCATTCGATAAAAAGAAAAATAATTGGAGCTGGAAAATGTATTGCATAAAACAGGTAAATAAAGATAACATTCACAACTAAAACAAAACAACCATGATTAAGCACAACGAAATTGTTTCCGAGCTAAAAATTACTATTCAGGGAGACATGTATGGCAAAGTAAAATATCATATTCTTGGCCGCTTCAATGATGAAGACAATGCGCCTGTTTCGGGGCTATATGACAAAAAAATTGACGAACTATTGGCCGCAAACAGACTAACAACAGATCATGACAACCTGGATGATAATTTAAAAATCATCCCGATTGTACTTTTGAATGATTTGTTACTAAATGGTAGTTTCCGGTTTGTTGAGAAAGGATCGGAATATCGCTACACCCAAGAAAAACTGGATAAAATGAAGTACAAGCCAAAAGGTACAACGAAAGATGGCACTATCGAACTTATTAAATCAGATACTAATTATATTGTCCAACGGTCAAAATGGATTGTTTCTGATGCAAATTCATTAACACTAGAGCTGTCTGATAAAATTTTAGAGGTGTTTGAAAAACTTAAAAGTCATGATGATTAATTGTTCATTTTAACTGGTTCAGAGTTAGCTTTCGCGGATTTGCCTTGTTTTAGTGTTCCATATACAGCCAGTTAGTAATATTGCTATGCAGGATGGTTGCACAATTGGGTTGTAATCTTGTGGTCAAACAGAATAAAAATGACAGACAACGCAATATATTTATGTAGTTCACTGCCGGACTGCAAAAGCAGTTCGCCAGCAATAAATTTCATTTCAGTCGATTTGAAAAGAAGCACGGGATATATTGATAAAGTCGGTTCCCGTTGGAAAATGTACATTAGCGGCAAGTATATGTTGGATGAATATAAGCCTCTGCTAAATGATAATAAATACTATTTCTATTCAAATTCGCTTACGGAATGTTGTCTGGAACTCGAAAAATTAACAGGTCGTACGATTGATATGATTTAAAATAAATAACATGGAAACAACCGCCAAACTCAAAAAAATCTTCCCAATCGTCACCGGACAAGGGAAAAACGGAACATGGAAGAAGCAGGAATTGTTGTTTGAGATCGGAGGACAATACCCGAAATCCTTATTTGGAGCGATTTGGGGCGATAAGGTAGATACAACGCTGTTGAAAGAAGGAAACACGCTTCGGCTGTTTTTTGATATCGAAAGCCGAGAATTCAATGGTCGCTGGTACACCGATGTGAAAATATGGAAACTGGAGCCCGAAACCGGAAGCACTTCTTCACCGTTGCAAGATTCACCACCAGTGTCTGATGTCGCTCCGGACGATCTGGGATATGATCCTATGGATCCGCTGCCGTTTTAATTTTTTTGTATTTGTAAAGCATCATGCAAAAAAGAAACTCCAAACACGACCTCATCTTCAACGCAGCAGCCATTGAGTTGTACAAGCTCCGGCCACCGGTGGCACCCGATGATTTATTGGAAGAGTATAGTGATTTTGGAAAGTATCGCTGGTTTATCGATCTGGTTCAATATGATGAACGACTGATGTCGTGCATGGCTGTTATGCTCAGGGATAACCTTGAGAAACGCGGCAAAATTAACCGGCGCGATCTATTCAGCTCACTGCGTAAGATGGCTGCTCGGATGCCGGATAAGCTGATAACGGATCATGAGCTGAGTGACGTGCTGTTTGAAATTTTCGAGAGACTTATGATTTCGGGTAGGCACAATTTCAGTAAAACCTGTATAAATGGATATCAGCAGGCCATAGATACAGTGTTGAAGAAAGTGGTGTTGGGTGATGATGCTGTAAAAACACTGTTGTCGCATGCATCGGACTCGTTCAGGATTCTGAACAGGATTGTGAATTATCCGGTTTCAAACAGCATGGTCAGCATGTGGGCTCTGGCCAATTTCGAAACGGATATTTTCAGACATAAGCGCATCAAGCTTCTGGCGCTTATTCTCAATGATGATCCGGATTACAGAATATCCCTGCAAATCATTGATGACGATCATGAGTATTTCAATCGGCACGACATGGCCGTGTACAAGGAGGCGGGAATTGACATTCAGCTGGGCCGGATATTTTCTGGAAGGTTTTTGCAGGAGCGCGATGACTTTGAGATTATATCCGATTTCGATCCGGCAAAAGAGAACTGGCTTTCAAAGGGCGGATCAATGCATATCAATGACTATTTTTCGAAAGATCATAAAAAACGATATCTGTTAGAAAGACTGGCGCGCAGGTACTATTACCGCTATCCGTCGGTGATGGAAAATCCGGACGATTACATCATGGAACTAAACAGGCATTTCGAAAGAGAGAAAGTGAAAACGTACATCACGGTGCGCATATACGCCATACTTTATTCGCATCTGGAGATGAACATAAAAACGCAGCTGATGAAAAACTGTTACACGGTCACAAAAGACACAGGATTGATCTACGTTGCGCGGCGGATGGGGAATGTGGAGTTTCTGGAATGGATGATGCGAAATTATTGAACAGGAACATGCGCTCCTTTAATTCAGGTGCACATTAAACACTGCTTTTTACCTCATCCACAGTTGCCCTACGACCATTTTTTTCATGCGGGATCTGGCGCTTAAAGACCAATCCATAGATGGTTGATGCCGAGCAATCCGGGAAATCTGCTGTTTCTTCTACATTCTGACTATTTCTGACTAAACGGCTCCACTCATTTCGGAGCAAACGGTGCCATTCGTTTCGGAGCAAAGGGTGCTTTTGAAAATTCGTGAATCCATCGATCAGGCCTTTTCAATTTGTTAGATCTGTTTTCCGTCATTGATCCATTTAATCAGTTCGCTTCTGCGAAATATCAGCTGGCGCCCTCTCTTATAGTGTGGGAGCAATCCTTGCTGAACAAGAGCATAAATTGTCGAGACAGCGCGATTGAGAAATGCCGCCGCATCCTGAACGAACATTATTTCTTTTTCGTTTTCTTGCTTAGGCTGATTAGTCAGCTCGTTTTTTATCTGCGAGAGCTCTTCTTTGATGCTGTCCTTAATAATTGTCTGTAGGAATACCCTGGCCGACTCAATAAAATCTTCGCTTTTCATTTTTCTGGAATTTTGATGATTGAAAACAGATTAACTGATTTGCTACGATCAAAATTAATTACACAAGCGCGAAGCTCAAAAACATAAGTATTGAATTGGTGAAACGATTATATTTTCCGGGAAAAAAGTAACTTGTTTGCACTTTGATTAAGTTGCAAAGTCATGTTTAACTTGATAATTGTGATTGAATTACTGCTCGTACGGTTTTTTCTTTCCAGATAGCAAAATGTATTTTTTCATCTGTCCATCCGTGTTTTCCTTTTTTGAAACGAAGTTGTGAAACACTGTCGGATACTCAAATCCATCGAAATAGTCAGTTAATAAGCGCACATAATATTGTTTTGAGCTTTTTCTTGTTTCATATATTGGTGAACTGCAGGATAGCTTGTGGAAATAATGAAAAAACTCATGAATCAGGAGTTTCTCCTTGCTTGAAATATTAAGCTTTATCTTGAAACAGGTGGGAGGGGGATTGGTTTTGTAGAATGCTGAATATATAAAATGAAAGAGATAAACCTCATCAACATATGGTTCTCCCTTTTTGTTTTTTTCGAAAAATAAGGCTGAAAAGTATTTCACAACGTCTTCCATCGGCATTCCGTTGAAGTTGTTTTTGCATTTTAGTGCTCTGTTTTTGCTCAATTCGAATTGTGTCGGAATCTGAAGTGTTGAGACTATATTGCTGAATTGAAACATCTGATTTTTCTCTTTTGGAACTCCTTCGATTGCGAGTATTTTAAATAGAAAAGGATCAATATAGCTGCAAAATTCCTGAATGTTTTCCTGGCAAAGGTCATTGGTTCTCAGCTCAAGAAAATAGACGGTTGTAATTCTCATTAGTTTTAACAGCACTTCGTTATATTCGTCTTCAGATGACCCCTTAAAATCAAATTTTGTATCGATATTTTCCATAGCTGTTTTACGGTAGCACTCATATAGTAAACACTCGGGATTTAGAAGCATTCCAACATGAAGCTCCATCGAACGAACTGGCGCAATCAGTTTTTTGATGGCATCTCTGTAATTCGTAACATTATAATGAGAAAATATATTTGCCAGAATTTCTTTTTCCTTGCCCAGAAACAGGTTTTCAATGTTTTTGAGGTCAATCATTGCTTAACTATTTAAGAAGTGCGGCCTTGCTTGCTTTATCCATTATTTCATCTTCAAAATCCTTCAGGTAGATTTCAGTCGTTTTGCTGTCTTTATGTCCCATTCCCTGCTGGATGATTTCAACAGGAACTCTTTCGTATTTCATAATAGTGGCCCAGCTGTGTCTGCTTACATAGGTTGTAATATCGCCCCTGACACCTGCCATATGGGCAATTTCTTTCAATTCTTTATTCACCCTTGTGCGGATCTTTCCAACCCGGTTTCTTTTGCTTTGCTCTGTCATATGAATTTTTTCATCCAGTATCGGGAAAATATATTTACTGTCTGAATTATAACGCTTATAATATTCAATTATTTCTAATGCTGGTTCAAGAAGAAGAATTGTGTATAATTTTCCTGTTTTGGCCCGCACATACGATACTCTGCCGTCAATAATGTTTTCCCACTTTAAATTGGCAAGATCGATAAAATTGATGCCCCGTAAATAGTAGCTGAACAGAAAGTAGTTTTTCGTATGGAACAAATGATCATTGTTGTCGAATTGCAAGGAGTCAATACGCGTCATATCAGCCTTGCTGATTGCTATCTTTCTGGCGGTGGGCTTAAGTTTTTGGATTTTATATTTTGCGAATGGATATGAGTTTTTTGGGCAGATTTCTTCGTCAATAGCTCGGTTTATCAATGCGCGAAATGTTCTCATGTGTGTACTGATGGAGCTTTCCTTTAAGTTTTTCTCCCGGAAAAACTGTTCAAAATCGTTTATCATACGAACATTTATGTCAGTAAATTTCAGATCTTTCCCATTTCTGAAACTTTTTAATTCTCTGAAAAGATTGTTGTAGACATCAGCATTTCCCAGATTATTTGTTTTTTTTAAGTCGCTGATTCTGGATTGTAGATATTCGAAGACCCATTCATTTGTCGTTTTTGGGAAAATCATGTTTAATAAGTGCTCATGAGTCAGCGGAATAGAATCAGCCCTGCATTGCACTTCTGCCTTTAATGCCTTGGTTTCCAATTCTGAGATAAATATTTTGATTTGTTCTACTTTGAGTATGTCATTTTTTGGTATCCTTTTTTTTGGATCATTCTTCTTTGGTTTTCTATTGGAAATAATATCCCATATTTCTTTTGTGCAGGAAAACGGAGTTGCTTTATAAACTCTTTTTCTGTCGATTGTTATTCGGAGCAAGATGGGACTTTCGCCATTTGAAAGAACCTTTGAGGGATAAAAAATTACTTTTGCTGCTGACATATCGGTTTACACATGGTTTACACAAATATACTGAATATTTACTAATAAATCGTTATAAATGATAAATTAATTTTCAGCACTACCCTCTGAAAGATAGAAATAGTGCGAATTGCCTAAATCAATGTTTTTATATGTTAATTCTCGTTCAGTGCTTGACAGGCAAGAGGTCGGCAGTTCGAACCTGCCAAGACTCACGAAAACGAAAATCGGCTTCATACCTTGTGTTTGGGGCCGTTTTTTATGGGGTGAAATTTCATTAGTTTTTTTGATTTTCGGGTCCGGTTTGAACAGGGTTTGAACAAAACAGCCCTGCACCATCAAATCAAATCGTTGATACCCATCCCAAACAAAAAATTCTGTAGTTTTACGATGTGAAAACGATGCGGAAAATAGAGTGCTTTGGGTGGCTGACTGAGATATCCGCTGTCTCCTTCGATGGAGATTGTCTTGTGGGACGCCGGGACCTGTGGGACAGCGGAGCTGCTGCATGCGGCATCCGGGTGGGCATTCATAAGATGGCAGGCATTTCTTCTCGCGGGGGACATGAGCGCGCGTTCACGTATGATTATGTTAAGCTGCACATAGCGCAGCGGCCGCAGGCATTGGAGCTCCCAGCCCCGCACGACCTCTCTGCATCGCAGAGCGAAGCGGCGCGATCTGAGTGCGTCGTGTTAGATAAAGCCACTCAGCACGACCTTCTATCGTCTGGCGGCAACAAGGTTTGGTTTGCGACAATTCCGCCGGACATGGAAGCGTCGTGCAGGCCAAATCAGCAAAACGGCTACAGCAGCCGTTACACCTTCTCCGCAAAAGAAAAGGATGATGAAACACAATACAGCTATTTCGGTGCGAGATATTATGACTCGGATTTGAGTGTGTGGTTGAGTGTGGATCCGATGAGTGATGATTATCAGAATCTTTCACCGTTTGCTTATTGTGCGAATAATCCAGTGATGTTGGTGGATCCAGATGGGATGAAAATTGATCCGACAAAGTTCATTGAAAATGCTGAGGGAGGACAAGCTAATTACGATCTTCTTGAAGCTGATTTAGAATCAAAGACTGGTTTAAAACTTGAATATCATTCAGATGGAAAAGGTGGAGGATCTATTTCTTATGAAACAACAAAAGGATTTCTTGGCAGAAATAAACCCGTGATTGATAAAGAAGGAACATCAGGTAAAGCGCGAAGAATGTTATTAAGAGCTATTAATAGTGATGAAACATTAGATGTTGATTATGGCGAATACAATGAAGGGTTCTATAAGAAAAATCTGATATTGCTTAACCCAAAAACAATTCAAGAGCAAATTGACAATACATCCTCAGATTTGAATAACACGACATTTGGATGGGCGTTAACATACTTTCATGAATTTTCTCATACACCACTTGGTGATCAGCACAAAGATCCGTCTCAATCTAATCTTAGTAATAAATATAAGCTTGGTGGGGCTGTAAGAAGCACTAATAGAATAAGAGGTCAATTAGGAACTGACTATGGCAGAAGATCAATGTATTTTGTAATTGATAACGTATTGCCATTTAGCAGAGAAGGAAGAAGACAAATAAAACATTTTCTTGAGCCAACTGAGAAGATAATTAAGTATTAAATCTTATTTAAATGAGACGTATACTACTTGTTGTATTGACAACACTACAGCTGTTCAATATCGATGCGAAAGCTAATAAGATTGAATATGGTATGTATTTTACAATATCTTGTAATTCTGGTGGTTCAAATTGCATTAATGCATACTATCACCGTATAAGATTAATAAACGATTCTACATTAGAGTATTCGATCATTCGAGTAAGTGAAGTCACATTCAATTTTTCCTATAATTCAATAGACACCTTAACTCTTGTAGGGAAATATAGTCTTTTGAAAAACAATTTGACAATAAGTATTGATGATGAAAAGATTTGCACATTTATAAAGCAAAAAAGTGATTCAGGTTTCAATTTTATAATATCAGGCATGTATAAAATGAAGTCTAACTATCTTAGAATGAAACCTAAACAGCTTTCAGTTTTTTCAAATCAAGTGTTGTTTATTGATAAATCTTCAATCCAAAAGAGTAAATGTTTCAAAAGACGCTTGAAGGATGGACAAAAATTGGGTGTGATTATTTGCTTAAATACTTTTTGGTTTTGGGAGCAAATTTTTTAATACATATCCTTGCAACACTGCACTGCAACATCCAAGACAAATCCAAAACACCCAATATCATCAAGCGGTCAGAAAATGGCCGCTTGTTGATTTTAGATATCCGATAGTAGATATTTGATTTTAGATTTTTTTGGAAAAAATATTTTGCTTCCGCAAGTTTTCTCATTTCCCAATGTCCAAGAATCAAATCAACCAAAAATCACGTTATGAAATTATCGAAAAATCTCTTGTCAGTTGCTTTGCCGGTTATCGCTTTTTTCTTATTCAGTTGCAGCGGAAACGCACAGACTTCCGTAGCAACCTCTGAATTGAAGGTCAAAACAGAGTTTCATTGCAATGGAGGAAAAAATAAAATTGAAACCGAAATCGCAAAACTGGACGGTGTTTCATCTGTTGTTGCCGATCTGGAAACAAAAATTGTAACCATTGTTTACGATTCAGCAAAACAAAGCAAAGAAACACTGGTGGCGGCCATTGATGCAACGGGTCATATGACTGAATTCTCGAAAACAGAAGTGAAAAGCACTTGTGGTTCACATGGCAAGGATAACAAAAACTGCGATACGGACAAAGAGTAATATCCTTTTGCAAGTAAAAAGTTAGCGACATTTTTTGTCGCTTTTTTTTGCACTAAGGTTTAAATTTAAAAAAGATTTCGCCACCAGGACACTACGTGTCACGTTTTACGTGAAGACTCATTTTTTTTCGTAGTAAAATTTAGTTGTCACAAAAGTATTTGCAAAAACATCAGATTGCATAATCGAACATTATTACATTACGATGACAAGGCTACGCATTATGAATAAACACTAATCATTTTATAATAGTGGTTAAAGTGATTATTCAAATTCAGTCTTGATTTTAGGGTTTTTGACAATTTTCTGACGTATGTGAATTCATCCATTCAATATAATATGGCTACATCTTTTTTTGTTGTGCCAATGAAATTATTAAGACACATTAGCACGAGTTAATTCGAATTCTAATACCGAAAAAGCAATAGGCTTTTATATGCAAAAAGTTGAATGTTCATCGACATTTTAGCCACGCCACTGTCATCCTGAGTTTCGCTTCTGTAGCGCTTTTTGTGAAATAGCTTGCGAAGTATCGAAGGAGACAGCGCAGTAAACTCCAGCAAGAGAAGGTTGAGGTATGATTTGCTGACCTGGAATCGTCGGTGTACGAGTCCAAAGCACCCAACGATTCCGTGTCCGCGCTTAGTTTCAAATCAGTGTCGGGTCCCGCTTCCAGCGGGATAAACTCCGCGCCAAAATGTTGGGTGCGCAGCAAAAACTTTGCGTTACATCAATTAATTTCAGCACCTCGAAAAAAAAATGCCTATAATTTCATGCGACGGTGTTCCCAATGTTTGAATTGATTAAATTTGCTACCCAATCCCCCCCCCCCAAATGAAATTCAATTCATTCATAGGTGTGTTGCTGCTATTTTCTGCTGCATCACTTAGTGCGCAGAAAGAAACCCGACATACATTTGCCATGGATTCCGTAAACTTTTTGCTCGACGGAAAACCATATCAGATAATTTCAGGTGAAATGCATTATGCGCGTATTCCGCATGAATACTGGCGTCACCGCATACAAATGGCAAAGGCCATGGGCTGCAACACCATTGCTACTTATGTTTTCTGGAATTACCATGAAACAAGCGAAGGTGTTTTTGATTTCGAAACAGAAAACCGCAATCTTGCTGAATACCTTGAGATAGCGAAAGAAGAAGGCATGTGGGTGTTGCTACGTCCGGGCCCGTATGCATGTGCTGAATGGGATTTGGGCGGTATTCCGCCATACCTGCTGAGTATTCCCGACATAAAACTCCGTTGCATGGACACAAGGTACATGGCGGCCGTTGAACGGTACGTGCAAAATCTGGCGGCAGTAGTCAAGCCGTATCTGATTACCAACGGCGGCAACGTCATTATGCTGCAGGTGGAGAATGAGTATGGCAGTTATGGCAATGACCGGAATTACATGAATGCAATGAAAAATCTGTGGAGTGCGCAGGGAATAGATGTTCCCTTTTATACTTCAGATGGAGCCACCGAATATATGCTCGAAGCCGGCGCACTGCCTGGTTGTGCAGTCGGTCTTGATCCATGTGGAAATATGGATGATTATAATCTTGCACGGAAAATGAACCCCGGCGTCCCTGTATTTGGAAGTGAAATTTATCCGGGCTGGCTCACACATTGGGGCGAAGAATGGCAGCGTCCCGACACCGCGGATCTGTTGAACAATGTTCGCTTCTTGCTCGAAAATAAAATTTCTTTCAACCTTTATGTTTTGCACGGCGGCACAAATTTCGATTTTTATGCGGGAGCCAATTCGGGTGGAACCGGCTATCAGCCAGATATTACAAGCTATGATTACGATGCGCCCATCAATGAGCAGGGACAACCGACACCGAAATATTTTGCATTGCAAAAAGAAATATTGAAATACAAAACAAAATCAGAAAAACGCTTCAAAATGCCTGAGCCGGTACCGGCTATGGAGATTCCTGAAATTGCAATGACAGAATTTGCATCTGTGTGGAATGCGCTTCCGGAGCCGGTTTTATCAGTTCAGCCAAAACCATTCGAAGCCTACAATTTGTATTACGGATTTGCAGTTTACAAAACCACTTTGATTGGACATAAATCGGGAAACCTCGCCATAACTGACTTGCATGACTATGCCACTGTTTTTCTGGATGGAAAATTTGTTGGAACAATCGACAGAAGTAAAGGCGAAACATCAATAAAACTACCAGCTTCGGAAAGCAAAAATCCTGTTCTTGAAATTTTTGTTGAAGGTATGGGGCGTATCAATTTCGCGCAGCAGCTTATCGACCGAAAGGGAATCACGGAGCGCGCTACATTGAATGGCATGACCCTGATGAATTGGGAAGTGTACTGTTTGCCTATGGACTCAGCGTACATCGCCCGGCTCGACAATACAAAATCAGAAAACAGGCCGGGGAAATTTTTCAAAGGAACTTTTTCTCTTGAGAAGACCGCAGACACATTCATCGATATGTCGCAGTACACCAAAGGTGTTGTCTGGGTGAATGGTCACAATCTGGGCCGATACTGGAACATTGGTCCGCAACAACGTTTGTATTGTCCGGCGCCTTTTTTAGAAGAAGGAAAAAACGAAATTATTATTTTAGATTTGTTGCAAATGGATGCGAAGTCGGTGACCGGGAAGAAGAATCTTTATTGAAAAAAATCATCATGCTACCACTCGCAGTATTCCTCAAAGGCGACTTCGGCATCTGAATAACCCAGTAAAATAGCCTGATACAGGTCGATGCAGGCTTTTTCGTAATAACGATAATCGAAATAGGTCAGGCCACGGTAATAATAAGCTTTTCCGCTTGTTGAGTCTATAGAAATGGCAGCATCAAAGTCTTTCCAGGCGCCGTCCAGATCCTTATTGTCCCATTTTGAAATTCCTCTGGCAATGTAGGCTTCGGTATATTTTGGATCAAGCGAAATGGCATAATCAAAATCAGCAATGGCACCAACATGATTTTCCTGGGCCTCTTTTTCAATGCCGCTGGAATAATAGTTAACGGCA
The DNA here is from genome assembly GCA_001769275.1 of Bacteroidetes bacterium GWF2_43_63. Classification (NCBI taxonomy): domain Bacteria; kingdom Pseudomonadati; phylum Bacteroidota; species Bacteroidetes bacterium GWF2_43_63. The sequence goes on from MEOQ01000045.1 coordinate 42,678, forward strand.
GTTTGATCGGACACCGGCTCCTGACACTGTGCTGCAAGAGCAAATGAGATGAATAATAGTAGCGCGAGTATTTTTTTCATCAGTATAATGTTTTGAATTATTAGACAAATATAATCATTTGTGTTATTTACATCATACAAGGATGTGAAATATTGAAGGCCTCAACTGTTGTTATTCTCTTCGGTATTGTCAGTTATCTGAAGAAATAAGTTACTATGAACCGCCTACAAATATTATCTTTGAATTCAAATTCAATCAATATGTCTGTTCTAAGTTTTGGATACTACATTGACGGAAAACCCTACAAAGTTTTAGATGAAAGGCGCATGAGGGCTAGCGCCGGCATCATGATGCTGCTGGGAACCATTGCAACAATCAACGGATTCGTTCTGCATCAGTATGCAATCATACCATACATCATGGGGTTTTTTGTGATTAATTTTTTGATTGGTCTTTTTATTAACCCCTTGTTTTCGCCAACTGTCTTGTTGGCATGGTTATTTGTCCGGCGGCAGTCGCCGATACCCATTGGCGCGGTTCAGAAAAAATTTGCATGGAGCATTGGGTTTATGCTTTCAACAGCTATTTTTATTTTATCACTTTACCTGCAGACCGACGAGTCGTATTTTCACAATGTATGCATGCTTTGCATGTTGTGTCTGTTGATGCTTTATCTCGAAACAGCATTTGCCATCTGTGTTGGTTGTAAAGTATATGATCTGGCTATTAGAGCAAGGCTGCTCCCCAAGCCCAAAGAAAGACCCAATTGCATGGGCGACAGCTGCGAAACGAAATAGGAGGGAATTGTGTGTTTGGATAAACTGCTTGCATTACAGATTCAGTCGTTGATTCCGTAGTGCATTGATCATTCTTGAAGTTTTTTCAATCTGGTCGCGACTTTGATTTGCAATAGTCTCTTCAATGAATTCCAGTTCGGTTGAAATAATTATTTGATTGAGCAGTTCCATTAAACTACTATAAGCATATTGATAGAAATGCGCTTGATCTTTCGCACTGGTTCTCGAGCTTCCTTCTGCAAGATTGGAGCATACGGAAATGGAGGCACGTCTCATTTGTGTTACCAGACCAAACTTTTCATAGTCTGGAAATGTGACAGTGAATTTATACACCATCTTCGACAAAATTTTGCTTTCTTTCCAAGCTTCCAGCTTTTCAAAACTATAAGTAAATCCCATTTTATTTTGATTTTAAATTGAACTTCTCAACTTCTCAACTCCTCAACCTCTAAACCTCTAAACTCCTAAACCTCTAAACTTCTCAACCCCTAAACCTCTAATGCGCTTCCAGCCACGTCATTCCATGTCTCACGTCTACTTCCACCGGAACTTTCAGCGGTAGTGCGGCTTTCATCAGTCTTTCAATCTCCGGTTTTACAATATCAATTTCTTCTTTCGGCACATCGAACACCAATTCATCATGCACCTGCAAAATCATTTTTGTTTGCAGCCCGCTGTTTTGAAGCCATTCGTAAATGTTGATCATGGCCAGTTTGATCATGTCGGCCGAAGAGCCCTGAATGGGGGCATTGATGGCATTGCGTTCTGCAAATCCGCGCACAAAACTATTGGTCGAATGAATGTCTTTCAGATAGCGCCGGCGATGTTTCAGTGTTTCAACAAATCCGTTCGCACGTGCAAACAGAATGGTGTCGTCCATATATTTTTTTATTCCGGGAAATTGTTCAAAATAATTTTCGATGATATCCGCAGCTTCTTTTCTGCCAATTCCAAGTCGCTCCGAGAGCCCGAATGCAGAAATGCCGTAAATGATTCCGAAGTTCACCATTTTTGCATGTCGGCGTTGTTCTGGTTTGACATCGCTTAATGAAACCCCATACACTTTTGCAGCAGTGGCTGTGTGAATATCAATGCCTTGTCTGAATGCATCCACCATATGCTCATCGTTTGCAATCGAAGCAATGATGCGGAGTTCAATCTGGCTGTAGTCGGCCGAAATCAACACGTGGTTTTCGTCGCGCGGGACAAATGCTTTACGTATTTCCTGTCCGAGCTCAGTGCGAATGGGTATGTTTTGTAAATTCGGATTCGTAGAGCTGAGGCGGCCTGTAGAAGTCACTGCCTGATTGTAATTGGTGTGTACACGTCCTGTTTTAGGATGAATCAATTCGGGCAATGCATCCACGTAGGTGTTCTGAAGCTTTGACAGACCGCGGAATTCCAGCACTTTGGCAACAATCGGATGCCGCGAAATGTATTTTTGTAATACATCTTCTGATGTTGAATATTGTTTTGTCGCTGTCTTTTTTGGTTTCTCGGCAATCTGTAATTTGTCAAAAAGAATATCTCCCAATTGTTTCGGACTGGCAACATTGAAGGGCTGTCCGGCGAGCTGATGAATTTCGGACTCGAGCCGCAAAATTTCTTTTCCGAGCGTCAATGAAAATTCATTCAATGATTTTTGATCTATTCGAACGCCGCTCCGTTCCATGTCTTCAAGCACTTCTATCAACGGCGTTTCCATGTCGTAAAACAAATCGGTCATGCCATAAGTGTCGAGTTCCGGTTCAAGAATTTTCCACAATTTCAACGTCACATCGGCATCTTCGCAAGCGTAGTCTTTAAGCTTTTCTGGATCCACATCAAAAATTGAAATTTTCTGTTTTCCGCTTCCCAGCAGCTCTTCAAATGTGATGGTTTTATAGTTCAGATAGTTCTCGCTTAAAAAATCCAGATTGTGTCTGAGCTCAGGATGTAGGAGATAATGAGCCAGCATAGTGTCGGCGAGCTTTCCTCTAACGGTGACTCCATGCGTGCGTAGAACGGCAATATCGTATTTTAAATTCTGCCCGACTTTTATGATTTTTTCATTTTCAAATATCGGCTTTAGTTTTTCCAGTGCGATTTTTCGAAAATCATCATCTTTTGTATGAACAAAAAACGCCTTGCCTGGTTCAGTGCTAAATGAGATTCCAACTAGTTTTACAATCAGTGTGTCGAGTGAATCCGTTTCGGTGTCAAAGCAAATCAGATCTTTCTTTTTCAAGTCTGCAACTAGCGTTTCAAGACTTTGAATATTGTCTATCAACTGGTATTCATGCTCGGTACTGTTGATGTTGCTGATGATGGAATCGAGTCCGGCTCTGGCTTCTACGAAGTCCTGATCGAACAACGTCGATTGACCGATGGCAACAGCCGGTGTTTTTTCGGCAATAACACCCATAGTATCCCACCAGCGTTTAGCGAAAGTCTTGAATTCCATTTCTTCGAAAAACTTCTGTAAAGGCGCGAAGGGAGGCACTTTCCATTCAAGGTGCGAAGGCATGAATTGTATGGGGACATCGATAATAATGGTTGCAAGCTGCTTTGAAATCATGGCCGATTCTTTTCCCGCCAAAACCTTTTGTTTCATGGTGGGATTTTTTATTTCTTCGGCATGCGCAAGCAAATTTTCTACGGTTCCATATTCGGCAAGTAATTTTTTTGCGCCCACTTCACCAATGCCAAAAATCCCAGGAATATTATCAGCCGAATCACCCATGATGGCTAGAATATCTATTACTTGTTCTGGTCTTTCAATCATGAACCGGTCACACACTTCACGCACCCCCCACACTTCAGCTGCAGCACCGAATTTGGCAGGTTTGTACATGAAAATATTTTCGCTCACCAATTGTCCGAAATCTTTGTCGGGTGTCATCATATAAGTTTGATATCCGCGTGCTTCAGCTTCTTTGGCGAGCGTGCCAATCACATCGTCGGCTTCGTATCCATCCACTTCGAGGATTGGAATATCCATCAGCTGCAACATTTCCTTTATATATGGAAGTGAGATGGACAGATCGTCAGGCATTGGCTGGCGATTGGCTTTATAAAAATCAAACTCATCGTGACGTGCAGTAGGAGCTATGGTATCAAAAGCAACTCCAAGCAGATGGGGTTTTTCCTTATTAATCAAATCGAGAACTGTATTGCCAAACCCCAATATGGCACTTGTATTTAATCCTTTTGAATTGCGAACAGGATTTTTTATCATCGCGAAATAGGCCCTGTAAGCCAATGCCATGGCGTCGAGCAGAAATAATACCGGTCTCTTTTCTTCCATCGAAAAAGTTGTTTTTGTAAAAGTAGTAAATTTTTAGTAGCCAGTTGAATTCAGCTTTGTTCATTCATAGTTACAATCGTTACGCGTTACAATCACATAGCGCGGATTTGAAATCCGTGCTATGTGTATCACTGTCACGGTTGTCATATCCGCGCCAGTGAAGATAAATTTTCAAATCATCTCGTATTCACACATTGGAATTTAATCCGCGGAAGGCGGATCATTTGCGACCGTGTCATCACGTGAAACGTGACAAGCTGTCTCACGTAAAGCAACACATTTTCACATTAAAAGTATTTTCCATGCTCTACGGCTTTATGACTTCACAATTCAGTAACCTTTTCTTGTCCCATTATTATTTGTTCCGTAATGATCAGCTAATATGTGCATGTTTACTTTGCAACAGAAACTAAACGAAAAGAAAAATGAAAAATGTATTGACTATTGCAATGGGCTTTTTAATGTCTGCTGGATTGTTTGCGCAGCACAGTATTGAAAACCCGTTTTTTGATCAGGTAAGTTATCGTGGCGCTTTCGATGCCACCACTTTATGGACCGATGGCTGGACAACGTGGAATGCCGAAAACACAGCTTATCCTGCAACAACCGTGACAAAATCGGGCGAAATTTCTGCCAATGAAACATGGACAGCATCGAATGTGTATAAAATTCAGGGCTTTTTATATGTGCGTTCTGGTGCGACCTTGACCATTGAGCCAGGCACTGTTATAAGAGGTGACAAGGCCAGTAAAGGCACTTTAATTATTGAACGTGGCGGAAAGCTTAATGCAATCGGAACAGCTTTAAATCCCATTGTTTTCACCTCGAACGAAGCTGCTGGCTCACGCGATTATGGTGACTGGGGCGGAATTATTCTTTGCGGAAAAGCAGCCATTAATGTTCCTGGCGGGGAAGCACAGATTGAAGGCGGTCCTACCTCTTATTATGGCGGCGCTTCAGCTCCCGATAATGCTGACAACAGTGGAGCTTTGAGTTATATCCGCATTGAATTTCCGGGCGTTCCTTTTGTAACCGACAAGGAAATCAATGGGCTTACCATGGGTGGCGTTGGTAGCGGAACTACGATTGATCATATTCAAGTGTATCGCTGTGGCGATGATGCTTTCGAATGGTTCGGAGGAACGGTGAATGCAAAACATCTTGTCTCTTCTTTTACCTGGGACGATGATTTTGACACCGATTACGGATACTCCGGAATGATTCAGTATGCAGTGGCATTGCGCGATTCGTCTATTGCCGATCCGGGTTCAGGCTCCAATGGTTTCGAAAGCGATAACGATGGTGCAGGTTCAACCAACACCCCAATCACCAATCCTATTTTTTCAAATGTTTCGATGTTTGGTCCTAAAGTTACTCCTTCAACAGCCATCAACTCCAACTACAAACGCGCTATGCACCTGCGTCGCAACACGCAGATCGATATTTACAATTCGTTTTTTGCAGGATATAAAGATGGGCTGTTTGTCGATGGTTCGGCTGCAAGGCAAAATCTGGCCGATGGCGAATTAATGTTGTATGGTGTTACACTCGCCTATTGCGCTGGTAATTATTTTCCTGATGATACCCTAAATGTGGTTCGCAATTATTTCAATCACGCATCAAGAGGTAATGACACTTTACTCGCACACACAGCCTTGCAAATTTCCGATCCTTTTAATTATGGCAATCCCGATTTTCGTCCAATGGCTTCAAGTCCGGTGTTGAGCGGTTCTGTTTTCGCAGGAATCGAAAACAGCCAGGTCGGAGTTTTCGGCGATGTGGTTCTTTATCCAAATCCAGCAACCGATGTTGTGAATGTTGAATATTTCCTCAACAACTCTGGTTGTGTAAGCATAGAAGTTCTCGATATTCAGGGACGTTCGATTGGTCTTGGATTCAACGAAAACCAAAGGCCCGGCAACCAGCATGTTCAGCTTAATGTGGCTGCGCTACACACTGGATTATATTTCATTCGCATCATCTCGGCCAACAGCAGCAATGTAGTTCGCTTTTTCCGATAGACAATATGCAACTGAAAAAAATACGGGCTTCAGAAGAAATTCTGAGCCCGTATTTTCGCAATGTAAATGGAGTGATTATTTTTCAGCCTTCTTTCGCGGGCAGGTTGATATGCCCAGCAAAGCATATATGCCGCAAAAGCCGGTAAATGCAGTTAGTAAAGGCACCAGCCCAATCAGTCCAAGCCAGCTTTCATAATACCAGCCAGCAGCGCCAATGCCCAGACCTATGATAATTCGAATAATGGTGTCGGTTTGTCCAATGTTTTTTTTCATGATTATATTTTTTCAAATGTTAGCAACTCGGTGCTGTTATCACTGTCATCTTCTAATTCAATTTTACTGTTGCTTTGTTCAAGAATAACCCAGTCATCGCTGATTTCAATAAGTTTGTCCGGACTACTGAATGTCAGATAAAGTCTGTCCTGAGAGTCATCGACGCCTGTACTCCAGGTGCCTGAAACATTTCCCGATGAGGTAGTGGCCATAATGGTTCCATCGTCATTAAAGGTGAAGGTGTATCCGGCATAGTCAGTGGTTTCTTCATGATCTTTGTCGTAGAAATACGTTATTTTCCACTCGCCGGATTCCAGGTTTTTCTGCACTACTGCAGGGGTGTCTTTGCTGCATGAGGAAAACGCAAGTACAGACAAAAGGCCGAGGATTAATATGCTTGTTTTCATTGTAAGTTTGATTTTTGTCAAAGATACGACCGGCATTGTAGCTACTTCTTCAGCAAATGACATATATCAGCCGGTTTGCTTTTGTAACAGCCGGTTCGCTATTGATTATTTGCTGGCAAAAACAATGTTGGTAACATTGTTCTAACACAAAAACCAGAAAATGATAATCTGTGTTTCACGCTGAGGTAATATTGAATAGCGAATTTTGTACAGAAAATAATCTGTATGAAAAAGTCACTTTTAATTTTGCTTTTTATAATACTCAACATGTTTGTTCAGGCACAAACTAATTTCCATGCTGCATCTCCTCTGAGTCAGGGAACGATGGCGGTAAATGGTCGTGTGATTGATGCAAAAACGAACGAGCCCATTATTGGTGCAAATGTTGTGATCAAAGGCACATACAGCGGATCATCAACCGACCTTGATGGAAACTTCACACTGTCTTCAATTCCAAAGGGCGATCTGACGGTGACCGTTTCCTATGTTTCATACAAGCCTTTTGAACAAACATTTTTTATTTCAGATGAAGAAAATCTGTTTTTGGATATTAAGCTTGTGGAAAGTATCACGCAAATGCAGACTGTGAATGTTGTAAGCAACCGCGTTACTGGTACTGAAATTTCCATGATGCAGACTATTCGTCAGAGCAATCTGGTGGTGAATGGTGTTCCTTCGCAATTGATTAAAAAAACACAGGACCGCGATGCGGGCGAAGTGGTAAAGCGCATTCCTGGCATTACCATTCAGGACGGACGCTTTGTAATCATTCGCGGATTGAATGAACGATATAATTCTGTTTGGTTGAATGACCTTCCTGCACCCAGCTCTGAAGCGGATGTCCGTGCGTTTTCATTCGATTTGATTCCGGCCTCAATGATTGATAATGTGGTTGTTTACAAAACTTTTTCTCCGGAACTGCCTGGTGATTTTGCCGGAGGACTTGTACAAATTTCAACCATCAGTAATCCTGAAAAAAACTTTTTGCAGGTATCGTATTCCAATGGGTTTTCAGAAGGATCAACCTTCCAGCAACATCTGATTTATCCGGTTAATGGAGCAGGTTTTACGAATAGCACTTCTTTATTGAATCTGCCGGGAGGACTTCCGGAAAATGTTTCCACAATCCCATCCACCGAGGCGGGAAAAGATGAAAAGACTTTCTGGGGTCAGACCATGAATAAAATCTGGACGCCCCATTCATTTACGGCTCCAACCGATCAGCGATTTTCAGTTGCCGGAGCCTGGCGCAAAGACCTGGCTAATGCACGGCTGGTTAATTACACGCAAATCAATTACAGCACTACTTTTCAACAGGACTCCATTTTTAGAGCAAGCTACAATGCGTATGACGAAATCGCTCAAAAACCCGACACCAGTTATTGCTTCAGTGATGTTCAGTTTAATAATTCAGTGAAAGCCGGCGCTATGATGAACTGGTCGCTGATAAAAGGAAAGTCCACGCTTGATTTTAGAAATCTTTTTAATTTTCAGACGTCGAATCGTGTGACTGAGCGTGAAGGAAAAGACTTTTATGGCGGACTTACCATTAAAGGTTTGGAAATGGCTGTAAAAAAGAGACAGTTGTATTCGGGCCAGCTGAGCGGAACTCACACGTTTGGAAAGAAAGAATCAAAACTGAAATGGTTTGCCGGATATTCTGCGTCGTCGCAGCAAATGCCGGATGCAAAGCGATTGACCTGGGTGCTGAATGACCAGCAAGACAGCCCGTATTACGGACAGTATGGTCTGAATTTTTCGTTCGCAGCCAACTCGAATCTTTCAGGTCGAATCTTTCACGACATGAATGAGCAGATAGTGAATGCAGGATCAGATTTCAATTCAAAATTTACAATTGGCAAGAAAAAATTTGACTACAAGGCCGGATTGTTTTTCGAAAACCGCAATCGCTCATTCAGTGCAAGGAATCTGGGCTACAAGATTGCTAAAACCTCATTGTTCGACTGGAATATTCCATATCAAAGTGTTGAAGAAATCTTCAGCAATGAAAATATTAATGCTACCGATGGAATTATGCTTGACGAGCAAACAAGTCCATCAGATTCTTATGTGTCAAACTCAAACATGATTGCTGGTTATTTTACTGCAACAATTTCAGTTGGCTCGCGAATTAAAATTCATACGGGGGTAAGAGCAGAACAAAGCAGCGTTATTCTTGATTCTTACAAAACCGATGCTACCAATCCACCAACCGTTGAAGACGAAGTTCATTATCGTTCCGATACACTTTTGTTGTTGCCGGCTCTTAATTTATCGTGTTCTCTGACTGAAAAAAGTTTGCTGCGATTTGCCTATGGTCAGACAGTAAACCGGCCTGAATATCGCGAAATTGCTCCGATGGCTTTTTATGACTATGAAATGAAAGCGGTAGTATCAGGCAATGATAGTCTTACTTTTGCTACAATACATAATTATGATTTTCGCTATGAATTTTATCCAAACTCGAACAGCATGTTCAGTTTGGGTGCTTTTCACAAGCAATTCGTCAATGCAATCGAATATCAGATTATCCCGACGGGTAGCGGTTTGCAATACACTTTTCAGAATACGCCCAAAGCCAGTGTAAGTGGAATTGAAGCAGAAATGAGGCTTTCAGCAGCATCCACAAATGCTTCAAAATTGCTGAAAAATTTCACAGTGATTTTTAATGCCGCCTATATGAAAAGCCGGATTTTGTTTAGTGAGAAAAGTCTGGAAGATGATCGCCCATTGCAGGGTCAATCGCCTTTTATTATGAATGCATCGCTTTTCTATCAGAACGACTCATTGGGTTTGAATGCAGGCTTAATGTTTAATATTGTAGGCAAGCGAATCAGCTTTGTTGGAGATCCTTTTACAGGGAACCCTCATATATATGAGATGCCGTCCAATCAGCTTGATTTGAGTCTGAGTAAAAAATTCGGCAAAAAAATCGAATTGAAAGCGCAGGTAAGAAATCTTCTGAATAGCAACGTAAATTACAGTCAGAATGTCGAAACGGCATCTGGGATGGTCACTCAGACCACCATGCAATACAGGCCCGGAAGATATTATCTGCTGGGACTTGTCTGGAAAATGTAATTTGATTTAGAAATACTAATTTTTCAGTTATCTTTCGAAGGGCTATACCAGCCTTTTGAAAGATAATTTGTTTGAATTAATTGATAGTCCGAAAAAATTGTATTTTTGTGAATTGTCTCATAATGCTGTTTTAATTATTGTTAATTATGGAAACACAGGTTTCAGAAAATGTTGAAATCAAAAGAAAAATCTATCGTGAGAAATCCATCTGGGTAGGCACCATGCTTGGAAGTCCTTTGGTTGGCGGGTATATGATGGCTTCAAACTTCCGTGCTTTTAATGAAAAAAGCAAAGTCGGACAGACCTGGATAATCTCAGTTCTGATAACCGTGGTGGCGTTGTATTTGGCGTCTTTGATTCCGGATAGTTTCAGCAGGTTGGCAAATTTTCTGGTTCCTTCAATCAATGCCGGAATTGCAGCTGTGATTGCAAATAAATTGCAGGGCGACAGGATTGCAGAACATATTCGACAGGGTGGAAAAATATTTTCCGGATGGAGAGTGTTTCTGATCACTGTAATTGCGGTGGCTGCCATACTGACTGTAATTTTCGGATTTCTCTTTTTGGTAGTCGGGTCGCAGGAAATGTCCTGCAATTATTATGGCCCGGTCCAAAATGAACTTTGTTATAATGAATCGGAAGTTAGTCAGGCTGAAGTGGACCGGATGTCTCATTATTTGTACAGTACCGGTGTTTTTACTGATGACCAGATGATGTCGGTTCTTATGGAAAAATCCGGTGATACCTATTCAATTTCAATGATGTTTAACGATGGAGTGGAAAAAGATCCTGATTTTGTGATGATGGTGGAGTATCTGCGGCAGGATCTTGAAAAAGGAATGCAGAGTCCGGTATTTGTAAACATTTGTGCTCCAGACGATGTGTCAGATGTCAGGATGTGTGTTGATGGCAAATAGAAGGTCTGAATGGCTTTTTCTATCTCAGTAAAGAATCATACTCATATTATCGACAAAACAATAAATACAGTAGTCAAAATTTAATTTTCAACATTCAGAAATCCGACCGGGATATATCGTATTTTTGAAACATGGAAGAGAACAAGGATAAAAAGTATACAAAGCGTAACGTGAAACCTGCGCCAGTAAAGGCCTCTGCGTTGGATCACGGTCGCGTTCCGCCGCAGGCTGTCGATCTTGAAGAGGTTATTTTAGGCGCATTGATGCTTGAACAGAATGCATTAAATACTGTTATTGATATCATTCAACCCGACTCATTTTATAAAGAGGCTCATCGTTATATTTTCGAAGCCATTCAGTCTTTGTTTGCCCGCAGTTCGCCCATCGATATGCTGACCGTAATCGAAGAGCTCAAAAAACAAAGTAAACTTGAGCTGGTTGGTGGTGCTTATTATATTACCTACCTTACAAACCGGGTTGTGTCGAGTGCCAACATTGAATATCATGCTCGTATCGTTGCACAAAAATATATTCAGCGCCGCTTAATTGAAATTTCGACCGAAATCATCAATGATTCTTTTGAAGAAAGCACCGATGTTTTTGATTTGCTTGATAGTGCCGAAGATAAATTATTCAAGATAAACGAAGAAAATCTCCGTCGCAAAACAAACGGAATGGCGCAGCTGTTGCGGTCTGCCCGTGAAATGGTTGAATCGGCTTCGAAAAACGAAAACTCATTGTCTGGTGTGCCCAGTGGTTTTAAATCGCTTGACGCTGTAACAGCGGGTTGGCAGCGGTCCGATCTCATCATTCTTGCTGCCCGTCCGGGTATGGGGAAAACAGCATTTGTACTTTCAATGGCCCGCAACATGGCCATGGTCAACGAAGTTCCGGTGGCACTTTTTTCTCTTGAAATGAGTGCCATTCAGCTTGTTATGCGACTTATTGCATCTGAAGCCCGCATCAGCAGTGAGCGCCTGCGTACAGGAAAGCTGACAGCGCAGGAATGGAAAAGTCTGAACGACAATATGGACAATCTGTCCAAAGCCAAACTGTATCTCGATGATACACCCGCCTTGTCTGTATTTGAGCTTCGTGCAAAGGCCCGTCGTTTGAAACAGCAATACGATATTCAATGTGTGATTGTTGACTACCTGCAACTCATGACTTCTAAGGTGGATAAGAATGCTAACCGTGAGGTTGAAATTTCCACTATTTCGCGTTCACTGAAAGCTTTGGCGAAAGAACTAAGTATCCCGGTCATTTGTTTGTCTCAGCTGAGTCGTGAAGTTGAAAAACGCCCCGGCAGCAAACGTCCGCAGCTGTCCGATCTTCGTGAATCCGGTGCCATTGAGCAGGATGCCGATATCGTCATGTTTATTTATCGTCCTGAATATTACTTTAAAGAAGATGACAAAAACACAGATATTGAAGCTATCCGGAATAAAGCTGAATTGATTATTGAAAAACACCGTAACGGTCCTCTGACAACAATCAATCTGAAATTTCTCGGCGCCTATGCGCGTTTTTATGAAGAGAATGATGAAGATTTTTCGCAGGCTATACGAATACTTTCCGAAAGCGGGGCTTCAAATTCCGGCAGTTCATTTACCGTGCAATCAAAAATGAACAGCGATGGTCCCGGCGACGATTTTTCAATTCGTCATGGAGGTATCTGATTTTCGCATGATATTTGACAAGCGCCCGAAATTATGAAAGTTCGCATTTTTCTGATATTGATTTTTTTTGCCGTGTTGCCGCTTAGTTTGCAGGCAACTTATCTGTTGATTCCAATGGACAATTCGCAAAAAAATCATTTGAAAGCCTATGGAATAACTTTCTGGATTCTGACTAATAATGAGGAGGCCGAGTGGTTACTCAACTACAGAGGTGGAAGTTTTTTATGTTCGTTCTCAAAAACCATTCAGGAAGAATGTAATATTCGCGGGGTTTCGGTTGAAGTGATTTCTGATGCACAGGCAGCTTCCATCCGCTCCGAAATTGCCGATCCGTCCGTCAACATGGATGTCATTAAACTTTCGAAAGCGCCAAAAGTTGCTGTTTACGCGCCAAAAACGAACCTTCCATGGGATGACGCTGTGACACTCGTGCTCACGTATGCCGAAATTCCCTATGAGCAGATTTATGACGAAGAAGTGCTGCGTGGCGATCTGCCCAAATACGACTGGTTGCATCTTCATCACGAAGATTTCACCGGACAGTATGGAAAATTCTGGGCGAACTATCAGAATACAGATTGGTATCAGCACGATGTGGCTGAATCGGAAAAAGCGGCCAAATCGCTTGGGTTTTCAAAGGTCTCGCAAATGAAACTGAGTGTCGCAAAAAAAATCCGTGATTTTGTAGCGGGTGGCGGTTATCTTTTTTCAATGTGCAGTGCACCCGACAGCTATGATATTGCATTAGCTGCTGAAGGTGTCGATATCTGTGCTTCGCAGTTCGATGGTGATCCGATGGATCCGCAGGCGCAGAGCAAACTTGATTATTCCAAAACTTTTGCATTTGAGAATTTTAAAATCAGCACCAATCCCTACGAATACGAAGTTTCTAACATAGATGTGTCTCTTACACGCCGCGCTATGAGCCCGAAAGATGATTATTTCGCACTCTTTGAGTTTTCGGCAAAATGGGACCCAGTGCCAACAATGCTTTGTCAGGATCATGAAAAAATCATTAAGGGTTTTATGGGTCAGACAACTGCTTTTAATTCTGCGACCCTGAAATCGTCGGTGCTTGTAATGGGCGAATTTAAATCCATCAAAGAAGCCCGATACATTCATGGAGAATATGGCAAGGGAACATGGACTTTTTTGGCCGGTCATGATCCGGAAGATTATCAGCATTTTGTGTATGATCCACCGACGGAACTGGACCTGTTTCCAAACTCTCCGGGATACCGGCTTATTTTGAACAATGTTTTATTTCCTGCAGCAAAAAAGAAACTGCAGAAAACGTAGTATATATAACGGCTTCAAGTCATTCGTGGAAAACGGTTTTCTCAGTGCACTTCAATCCCATTAATAATTCTTTTCTTTGTTTTGAAATTCGGAAATCAGATGGCTTTTTATTCACTCAGCGAAATAGTTGAATTGCTACGCAAACGCGGTCTGGTTGCGGAAATCCGAACGGAGGTCAATACTGAACTTGAAGCATCCGAAATAGCAGATCGTTTTGCAAGTGATGAAAATCGCAGCAGGCCTTTGTTGTTCACTCAAAACGGAACAGATTTTCCGCTGCTGATGAATTTGTTTGCGAATAAAAAAATTACTGACGAATTACTGAATCTGAATGGCGCAGAAGGATATTTTTCGCGTGTGCAGAATCTGCTCTCGATGATGGACTCAAAGCCGCGCCTGTCGCGCAAAAGCATTGGGTCGCTGATGAGTCTTCGAAAAACATCACCAAAGAAATTGCATCGCCGCGGCAAGTGCATGAAGGTTGTTCAGAAAGAGCCCGATCTGAATTTGCTTCCAATTATCAAGTGCTGGCCGCATGATGGCGGGCGTTTTCTGACGCTCCCTTTGGTTCATACGATTGATCCGGACACCGGACAACAGAACACCGGAATGTACCGAATGCAGGTTTTCGACGGACAGTCAACAGGCATGCACTGGCACCGGCACAAAGGGGGTGCAGCGCATTTCGAAGCCTGGAAGAAAAAAGGAAAACGCATGCCGGTAACGGTGACCCTGGGCGGAGATCCGGTGCTGACCTATGTTTCAACGGCACCACTGCCCGAAGGAATAAGCGAATACATGCTCGCCGGTTTTCTCAAAAACGAACGCGCACGTTTAGTAAAAAGTCACAACAGCAATATCTGGATTCCTGAATGCAGCGATTTTGTAATCGAAGGATATATCGATCCTGCCGAGCCATTGCGCACCGAAGGCCCATTTGGTGATCATACAGGGTTTTATTCTTTGCCTGATGAATATCCGGTATTTCACATCACGCGCATTTCGCACCGCAAAAAAGCGGTTTATCCGGCAACATTGGTTGGCGTTCCTCCAAAAGAAGATCAATTTCTTGGACATGCAACTTCGCAGATTTTCTTTCCATTGATTCAGAAAATATTTGTACCCGAAATTCTTGATATGTATTTGCCGGCTGCAGGCGGATTTCATAATCTCGCGCTGGTGAAAATCAAAAAGAGTTTTCCCGGTCAGGCTGTGAAAGTGATGCATGCTTTATGGGGGGCCGGGCAGATGATGTTCACTAAAGTAATTATGGTTTTCAGCGAAGATGTGGATATCCGTAATCCGCGTGCAGTGCTCGATGCAATAGATGCCAATTTCAGTCCGGTGCATGATCTTCATTTATCTGCCGGCCCGTACGATGTGCTCGATCATGCAGCTCAATCATTCTCGCATGGCGGAAAGGCGGGATTCGATTGTACTTTGAAAACGGAAGAAAGAAAATCGAAATCAGCGAAAGAAACAGATGAAATCAACGAATCAATGCTGGTTTTCGGAAAGTCGGTACATGTAATATTTTCTGATCATGCAGTGGCCGAAAGTGGAAACTTGTTTCTGAACATGTCTGCCGGAGCTGATTCTGTAAAAAAAGGAATTTATATCATTACGGATACCCGCATGAAAGAAGCTTCGGATGATATTCTTCTGTGGTACGTTCTTGCAGCCATTGATCCAGCCAGAGATTTTTCACTGATTCGAAGTCTCCCGACAGAAGGTGTGTTGGTCATCAATGCCTGTGTGTATGGAAAACGCGCAGTGCCCGGCGGACGCTGGCCTGCAGCCACAATAATGAGTGACGAAATCATTCAGCTGGCCGATGAAAAATGGAATGACTATGAAATTGGCCCGCTCATCGAAAGCCCTTCAAAAAGACTGAGATTTCTGAAAAGCGATTCATATTTGAACCGGTGATTTGTATTTTGAAGATATAAAAAAAGCGCCGTACTTCCGCACAGCGCCTTCAAAATTTTAAAATCAAAGATTTCAGTTGAAATCTAAAATCGAATATCTAAAATCTTATATCAATCCCTGTTCGTGTTTGATCTTGATATTTTTGAGCATATCCTGGGTCATAGCATCGAGGTCGAACGACGGTTTCCATCCCCATTCCAGACGTGCGGCGCTGTCATCGATGCTTTCGGGCCAGCTGTTGGCAATGGCCTGTCGATAATCCGGTTCGTAAGTGATTGAAAAATCGGGTTGATATTTTTTAATGCTTTCTGCCAATTCTGCGGCCGAAAAACTCATTGCGCCAACATTGAAGTTTGAATGATGTTTCAATGATGTAAAATCTGCTTTCAATAAATCAATAGTAGCTTTGATACAATCGGGCATATACATCATCGGGAGTCGTGTTTCAGCGCTGACAAAGCAATTGTACTTATTGAATTTTACTGCATCGTAATAGATTGCGACTGCATAATCTGTTGTGCCGCCGCCGGGAAGTGTTTCATGGCTTATGATGCCGGGATAACGGAGTCCGCGGACATCAAGACCAAATTTCCGTACATAGTAATCGCCAAGTAATTCTCCGGCCACTTTCGTGATTCCATACATGGTGGAGGGCTCAAGAATAGTTTCCTGCGGAGTGTTTACACGCGGCGTGGTTGGTCCGAAAGCCGCTATGGAACTTGGAACCAGAACGCGATCCATTTTCATTTCGCGCGCCACTTCAAATGTATTTATAAGTGCATTTATGTTAACATCCCAGGCCAGTGCTGGATTTTTCTCGCCATTGGCTGAGAGAATAGCTGCGAGATTGATGATGGTATCAATGCTGTATTTTTTGCTTATTTCAGCAATGGCGTTGCGGTCACGGGCATCAAGAACCACCATGGGTCCTGTCGCCAGCGGTGAATTCTCGCGGATATTGATATCTGAAGCAATTACATGTTCGTTGCCGAAATCTTTTCTAAGAGCAAGAGTGAGTTCAGAGCCAATTTGCCCGAAGGCGCCTATAACAAGAATGTTTTTCATCAGGATGCGTTTGTTTTCTTGCGCAAAATTAGATTATTTTCACAGGAAATTTAGATTATTCTGCGATATTTTTGCAGCAATATACCTGATTGTCATCAATTGGCGCCGATATTAGTGTTGAAGCAATAGGCCAATTGTCTGTATTTGTATTTAATGTTCACGTGTTTGTTTCAAGTCCTGGAGGAAACAACTGTTAAAACTTAAAGAGTGACAGGTTCTGATATTTTCGATAGTTGGGCACTGATTGATCTTAAAAAAAAGTGTAGATTTGCCGGTATAAAATATTACAACCATGCAAGGGAAAGTGAAAGAATATCTGACAAAGGAACTGGCAGCCATACGCGAAGCTGGTCTTTTTAAAAATGAACGTATCATTGAAAGCGTACAGGGTGCAGAAATCACCGTAAAGGGGAAAAGAGTTCTGAATTTCTGCGCCAACAACTATCTGGGTCTTTCATCACATCCGGAACTGATTAAAGCTGCGCACGAAGAAATTGATCACCGCGGCTATGGACTTTCATCGGTCCGTTTCATTTGTGGAACACAGGACATTCACAAAGTTCTTGAGCAAAAAGTTTCTGACTTCCTGGGCATGGAAGACACTATCCTTTTCTCTTCTTGCTTCGATGCAAACGGTGCTGTTTTCGAACCACTTTTGGGTGAAAATGACGCAATCATCAGCGACGCACTCAATCATGCTTCAATCATTGATGGTGTGCGTCTTTGCAAAGCTCAGCGCTGGGCGTACAAACACAGCGACATGCGTGATATTGAGGAAGAAGATCAGGCTACCGGAAAAATGGCCAAAGGCCTTGAGCGCTGTCTAAAAGAAGCCCGCGAAAAAGGTTGTCGCTTCATTATGATTGCTACCGATGGCTCTTTCAGCATGGATGGCGACATTGCTGTTCTTGATAAAATTTGCGATCTGGCGGATAAATATGACGCTATGGTAATGGTCGATGACAGTCATTCAACCGGATTCCTTGGTAAAACAGGCCGTGGAACGCACGAATACCGCGGCGTTATGGGCCGGGTGGATATTATAACCACTACATTCGGAAAAGCATTGGGTGGCGCATCAGGCGGCTGCATCAGCAGTTCAAAGGAAATCATTGACTGGATGCGCAATAAAGCCCGTCCGTATTTGTTCTCAAACACCGTTGCTCCTTCTGTAGTTGGCGCGACCATTAAAGTTATGGATATTCTGACAGCTTCAACCGAGCTGCGCGACAAACTGGAAGCCAACACCAAAATGTTCCGCTCGAAAATGACCGAAGCTGGCTTTGATATTGTTCCGGGCGAGCATCCCATCACACCAATCATGTTCGGTAAATATCCGGATTGTTCAAAACTGGCTGTCAAATTTGCTGACCGCATGCTCGAAGAAGGCATTTATGTAATTGCTTTTTCGTTCCCGGTTGTTCCAAAAGGCAAAGACCGCATCCGCGTTCAGATTTCAGCCGGACATAGCACCGAGCAGATTGAAAAAGCCATTGCTGCTTTCACCAAGGTTGGCAAGGAACTCGGAATGCTAAAATAATTGTTGCTTGGCGACATTTGTATTTATAAGTAAAGGGTAAGAGCCGGAGAAATCCGGCTTTTTTTGTGCGCTTGAATTTTGCCACAAGGACACGAAGGCACAAAAACTGAATATTGAACAAGGAATAAGGAAATTTGAAGTAAGAAGTAAGTTTGAAGTAAATAGCCTTCAATATTCTCACTTCATTGTTATTTATTCAGGGTTCAAAGGACCGGGATCTCCCAGAAAACCAACGCGCGCCCAATATAGCTGCAGTGAGAATTGCCAAGAGGACACAAAAATATCCAATGCTTTTGCAGTTCAAAAATAATTTATGTACTTTTGAATTATGAGATTTGTTCCGGCCGATTCATATCGCAGACGCATTTGCTTATCCCTGTCGGGTAAAAGTTTTGATGAATGCCGCAGACAGCTGGGCGATGCGGTTTTTGCTGAACTTCGGCTTGACCGGATTGATATGTCTGAACTGGAAATCCGCAATCTGATTCAGGACGGATATGAATGGATTATTTCAGTCAGAGAACCCTTTTTACTTAAGAATAATTTTCGGGAATTATTCAAAGCTTCTTTGACTGGTAAAATTCGTTTTGTTGATTTTGATTTTCAGCTGATTTCTGACCCCCGCATGCAGGAGTTGCTTAAAATTGCACGTGATGCTGATTACAAAATTATGTATTCGTGGCACGACTTTGAAAAAACACCCAACCGTGAATATTTGTTGAAGAAACGCGAAGAGATTTTTGCTACAGGCCCCGATGCCATAAAAATGGTTTGCATGGCAAATACGATGGATGATGCTGCAACCATTTTATTTGCCTATCGCAATTTTAAAAATATTACAGCGTTTTGTTTAGGTGAAGAATGTAGTGAAACCCGCATTACAGCGATGAAATGGGGGCTTGGAATTTCGTATGCTCATCCGGACGATGCTGAAAGCACGGCTCCAGGCCAGTTTTCGTATTCCGACATGTTGGCTTTTGGTGAAATATTGGACAGAAAAGGAGAATTTTATGATCGAGCAGATTCAGCCATATAAAATTGAAGGTGTGCTGCAGGCCGTTGCTTCGAAAAGCTATCTGCAGCGGGCGCTGGCTATTGCCGGACTTGCAATGGGACCAACATTTATCCGCAATTACAATGCATCCGCAGATGCCATTGCTGCACAAAATATCATTTCGAAACTTGGCGCAAAAGTCAGGGGTGGAAGCCGTCTGCATATTGTTCCCGGCAAACCTGACCCCTCTTCTGAAATTATTTTTGATGCGGATGAATCTGGTCTGAGTTTACGCATGTTTTCTTTTATTGCAGCACTCTACGGAAGAGCAATCATGATGACTGGCAAGTATTCACTTTTGGCGCGGCCGGTCGAGCCCCTCGTTGAAGCATTGTTGCAATGCGGAATTCAGGTTAAAACCACCAATGGCGCATTGCCGCTCACGATTTGCGGACCGATTTCGAAAAATAAAATTGAGCTGGATGGTTCTTTCAGTTCACATATGCTGTCGGGCTTATTGATTGCTGCTCCGCTCCTGGAGCACGATACAGAAATTTCAGTACGCAATCTGGTGAGCCGGCCTTATATTGCAATGACGCTGAATATTATGCGGCAATTTGGTGTTGCCATCGAAAACAATAATTTCAGACAGTTCTATGTAAAAGGCCGTCAGCAGTATCAAGGGCAGGAATATAGTATTGAAGGTGACTGGAGCGCAGCTGCTAATTTTTTGGTAGGCGCTGCAGTTTCCGGAAAAGTTGAAATGACTGGATTGAATCAGAATTCGCTTCAGGCTGATATGAAAATCCGGGAGATTCTGGTTGACTTTGGTGCGCATGTAAATGTGCTCAATAATTTCATAAGTGTTAGTAAAAACGAGGCCAGGCCTTTCAAAGCCGACCTGACCGATTGTCCCGATTTATTTCCACCAGTGGTGGTACTTGCAGCCGCAGCAAATGGTGCTTCGGTGTTAACCGGCACTCAGCGCCTCATTCATAAAGAGTCGAACCGGTTTAAATCATTGCTTGCTGTGTTTTCGAAACTCGGGCTGAAGCTTGAACCACAGGGAAACGACCTGCATGTTTTTGGCGTCGGCTCGCTCCAGGGTGGTGAAGTTGACAGCTTCAACGATCACCGAATTGCCATGTGTGCAGCTATTGCCGCAACGCTGGCAAATTCGGAAATTAAGATCAGCAATGCTGAAGCAGTGAGTAAATCGTATCCCGATTTTTTTGCAGATCTGAGAAAAGTGATGGCGAAATAATAAATATAAACTAAGCCATTCAAGACGGCTTTTTCTAACGGGTAGATGTTACGACATTCCACCGTTTCGGCTAACTTCCGGGTTGACGTTTGACTTTATAAGCCGAAACATGGAACCGTCGTAACTACTGCAAAAACAACGGTTCCATGTTCTTCAGCTCCGGCGTCGCTTTCGAACGGTGGAATGTTGTTTTTGCATCCGACAACAATTTTTTGAAAGCCCCGATAAAATGTCGGGTTAGAACAGCGTCTCCCGAAACTCATTCAGTAAGCTTTCGTCGTCGTTTTTCGGATTGTTCACCCGCGAAGAAACGGGATAAAAATCAAATTCGAGTTGCCCGGATATTTTTGCAATGGTTGCTGCATCGGTATTGTTTGAAAGCCACTCATGCTGCAGTTCTTTGGGCACTACAAGGGGCATGCGTTCGTGAATATGTCTGATGTTTTGAGCAGCTTCGGTGGTGATGATGGTGAAAGTATTTACTTGTTGTCCGTCGGCATCCAGCCATGTATCCCAGAGCCCGGCCATAGCAAAGAGTTTTGCTTCTTTTGGTTTTATTACAAATGGCTGACGGTTTTTATCCTGCATCCATTCAAACCACGATGTGGCGGGAATAAGGCAGCGAGCGGTCTGTACAAGTTTGCGAAACGATGGTTTTTCGTGCAGTGTTTCAACCCGGGCATTGATCATTTTATTTCCGATGGCGGGATCCTTGGCCCACGAAGGAACAAGTCCCCAGCGAAACAACGACAGTGCACCGGGTTTAGTATTGGTGATAACACCCGCCACCTGCGATGGTGCAATATTATAGCGCGGCCTGAACTCAGGTGGTACCGCCAGATTCCACTCTTCTTCCAGGTCTTTTTTCTTTACATTGGCTGTGAAACGTCCGCACATGGTGTGTGGTTTTTTATATATACGAAGATATAGAATAAATGCAATTTTTGTATCTTTGTTCATATTCATGTTTTGCATAATGGAAGAAAATTCCGGACATATTTCAGTGGCAGATTTCTCAAAGCATATGTTTTGGGATGTGAATAAAGCGGAAATTGATTTAGTGCGCGATCGTCACTATGTTGTCAGGCAAGTATTCAGCTGTGGCCTGATGAATGACTGGAAGCTTATTTGCCGGTTGTATGGCATTCAGGAAATAGGCGAAATTGCAAAGCAGATACGGGATCTTGATCCAAAATCACATGCTTTTATTGCCTTGATTGCAAAAATACCTGAAGAGGATTTTTTATGCTACACTACGAAACAATCGACACCCCAACACTGGAACTTCTGAAAGACCTGATGCAGATTCCTGCTCTGAAAAATCTGCGTCTTGTTGGCGGAACCGGTCTGGCTTTACAAAAAGGTCACCGGAAGTCTGTTGATATTGATTTATTCGGATCGATTAAAACCGACGAAATTGAATTAATGAATTCGCTAAGCGTGTTTAAGGATATGAAAATCCTTCAGCAAACAAAAAACATTAAAGTATTTTCCATTAATAATATCAAGACAGACATTGTGAATTATCCCTATCCATGGTTGTTTTCTGGAGTTGAAACGGATGGAATCAGAATGGCAGATATCAGAGATGTTGCTGCAATGAAAGTGGCCGCTATTACAAACCGTGGAACGAAAAAGGATTTTATTGATTTGTGCTTTTTACTTCAGGATTTTTCTATTTCTGAAATAGTCGGATTTTATCTGACTAAATATATTGATGGTTCAGATTTTATGGCGCTGAGGAGCCTTGTTTATTTTTCTGATGCCGAAAGTGATCTGATGCCTGAAATGCTTATTCCTGGTGATTGGGACTCAATCAAAATTAAGATTAAGACCGAGGCTGAAAGATATCAAAAGTTAATATAACGCTTTTGGGAATTTTCTCACACGTGAAAAGGCAATTTGTTTTCTCATTTATATCAATCCCGTCCACGAATAGCGGTCGATGACGTTGCCGAATTTGGTTTGAAGAAATTTAAACGACGGCAGGAAATGTTTGCGTTCGAGATACACAAAATATTCGCGGGTGAGTACGTGAATGTCGTCGTCACTGGCATCCTCGGGAATCGTGAAGCGGTAATTCATATCGCGCAGAAGCCCGATGCGGGGCGCTTTTTCGAATACCGAAGCAAAAGTGGATTTAAATGGAAAATCGATGGCCAGTCCAAGATAATAATAACGTAGCAATGAATTGAAGCCATAGTTGCGATAGGCGCGTTTGGTAGCTCCACGTCCGAGCAGAATGCCGGGGAAGAGATCGAGATGCGCCGGAATGGTATAATGCAGCTTTTCTTCCGCTTCGTGGCGGGTTCGGATAAACTCACCACGCAACGACGACATCAGTTCATCCTTTTCGTTGAAAACGCCGAGAACAATGGCGATGTCGTCTACCTGGTTCCATTCGAGATAGGAATAATTGAGAACCTTGAATTGCGCCGATGACTCATAGGCCTCCTGCCGGACTGCAAACACAGCATCTGCATCGTTCTTATTCAACCTTCGTACGTAACCGATCCCCGTATTCATGTGCTAAAATAATATTGATTTGATCAAATTCCTAACTTTGTTAAAAAAATCATGGAAAATTTTATTTGGAATATACCGACACAAATGCATTTCGGAAAGGATGTATGTCTGAAAATGAGAACAATACTTCCGGCATTTGGTTCAAAAGTCTTGCTGATCAGAGGAGGCGAGTCTACGGTTAAAAACGGCGTCCGGCAGAAGATGATCAACGAAATTGAGAGTGCCGGATTGCAATGGAAAGAATTTTCAGGAGTGAAACCAAATCCCGAAATCGAAGAAGCCCGCGAAGCCGTGAAGATTGGCCGGGAGTTCGCCCCGGATGTGATTCTGGCCGTTGGCGGTGGCAGTGTAATTGATACGGCCAAAGCCATTGCAGCAGCGATTCCGGTCGATAACGATCCGTGGGATTTATATACAGGAAAACTGAAACCAAAAACAGCTGTTCCCATCATTGCTGTGCTGACACTGGCCGCGACCGGCACCGAGATGAATCCGTTCAGCGTGATGCAGAACAGAGCTGAAGGTGTGAAGACATCGTTCATGAGCCGGTTGGTGGCGCCAAAATACAGTTTTCTGGATCCGTCATTTACAGTGAGTGTACCGCGTGCGTATACTGCCTACGGAATTTCGGATCTTGTGGCGCACTCCATGGAAGCATGGTTTGGCGAAGGAGATGCAAGTCTTTCAGACCGTTTTACGGTGGCCATTATTCAGGAAGCAATCGAGTATGGACCTCGCCTGTTGAAGGAAGTGGACAATGTCGATCTGCGCGCACGCATCATGTATGCAGCTACCTGTGCGCTGAATGAGCTTACCATGTTTGGCCGCAAAAGTGGTGACTGGGGTGTGCATGGTCTTGGTCATGTGTTTTCATTACTCTATGGAATTCCGCATGGAGCAACGCTTTCGGCCATTTATCCGGCATGGATGAAACACATTGCCAAACGCGATTCAGCCCGCATTGCGGAATTTGGAAAAGCGGTATTCGGTGTTTCGGGTGTTGATCAAACCATTGAGCATACCATAAAAATGTATCGCAGTTTTTTAAGTCCGACAAATCTCAACGAAATGAAAATTGAAAGTTATGATGAGCATCAGGTGATCGATGCGATGATAAAATCAGAAGCTTCGGGATATCATTATTTACTTAATGAAGAGGATTATCGAGAAATACTGCAATTTATGAAAGCGTAGTCACTGCCATTTCTTTTTAACTTTGCAAAGCAAATTCAATTCATGGCTACCCTTAAAAAGAAAAAACGCTCGTTTTTCGGCCGTATATGGCGGTTTTGTCTGAAACTGGCATTGATGTTTTTTGTTCTTTCAATAGGATCTACGATTGTGTATCGATGGGTCAATCCGCCGGTAACACCATTAATGATCATTCGTCTTTTCGGCCAGAAAATGGAGGGAAAGGAATTGAAAATGGAATATGACTGGGTGGATATTGATTCCATCAGCACATATATGCCGCAGGCAGTCATCGCAGGCGAAGATGGTTATTTTTTATATCACAATGGTTTCGATTGGGATGCTATTGCGCAGGCACAGGAGTATAATAAGACGCATAAAATCAAGCGCGGCGCAAGCACCGTTTCGCAGCAAACTGCAAAAAATGTTTTTCTATGGCCAGACCGAACCTGGCTTCGCAAGGGGCTTGAAGTGTATTTTACTTTTTTGATAGAAACGTTTTGGAGCAAGGAAAGAATCATGGAAGTGTATCTGAATGTGATTGAATATGGCGAAGGAGTTTATGGTGTAGAGAAAGCTTCGCAAGGGTATTTTAAGCGATCCGCAAAAAAGCTGACCATGGATCAGGCCGCCACGCTGGTGGCGTGTTTGCCGAATCCGCGCAAATGGAACCCTGCGATTGCTCCGTCCATTATGTTTTCGCGAAAGGCAATTATTCTGCGCAATATGTATAACATCGGTCCGCAGACATTAGATAAACATCCATACAGCGAAGTCCGTGGAAAAAAGAGGCGATAAAGAAGTTTATGCATGGCTTGAGAAGCTCGGAATTGCGCATGATTATTACGAACATCCGCCGGCTCCGACAGCCGAAATTGCAGCGCAATACTGGAAAGACATTGATGCGGCGCATTGCAAGAATTTGTTTTTCCGCAACCACAAAGGCAATCAGCATTATCTGGTTATTTTTCATTATCAGCAGAATATTCTGATCCGGGATCTGGAGCAGCGTTTGAAGCAGGGAAAGCTCACATTTGCTTCACCCGAACGCATGGAGCGATATCTGAAAATCAGCCCCGGGAGCGTGTCTCCGTTTGGTCTCATTCACGACAAGGATCATCATATCATTGTATTTCTCGATGAAAATCTGCTGCAATACGACCGCATCAGTTTTCATCCGAATCTGAACGAAGCCTCTCTGGTTGTTGGGTTTGGGGATTTTATGAGATATTTGGAGGCGGTGGGGAATAGGTATGAGTTTTTGAGTTTGTATTAAGAATTAAACTGTACGAAATGCAAATGAATGATGCTGATAGAAAGCTAATCCAGTACCAATGCAGAGCAGGCTTTGTTGTTCCAAGCTTGCTGTTTTTTTCTTCGTTACTGGTTTCCTTTGCATTTTTGGTGAATAAAAAAAGTCTGAATTCTGACAAAGAATTTGTTTTTATAATTTGGCTATTGATCTCTTTGGTAGCGGCAATTCTGATATCATTTATCATGAACAGAAAATATTATCAAGATTTGCGCTTTGGAGAAAAGGAATGCAAAAAGAAAATCATCCAGAACACTATTCAAAGAACGGAATATGAGGCCGGAAGTGGCGTTGTAGGTCATTCAGCCATGGAAATGAAAGCTTTTACCCGTTACGATATCATCGTCGAAAACATCGCTTATCAAGTTGAAGTAGATTTTTATTTGCATAGTAAAAAGGGAGATGCAGTTCTCTTTTATTATGCCAGTAAAAGCAGGTTTTTATTAGGCTTCGAATTGGAAAAATAATAAAACAGTGTTATAAATAAATAGGAGAAATCCGCCGCGGCGGATGAGTTCCAGGTCGCTGTCTTCCTTCGATACAATTTTTTCTTCGTTTCCCTTCGAAAAAATCACTCAGGATGACAGCGATTTAGAGGCTGGGCGTAGTCTTTAATATAAAATACGCTGGGCGTAGTCTGGAGACTACGCCCTCCAGAAAAATATTAAAAGACTACGCCCAGCCATACTTATTTCATCAATTCCGAAATCATCCGGTCGGCAAACAACAGACCTGAACGCGAGAGTGCAAGAGACTTTTCGGTGATATGAAAATTATCAGATGCGTTTAATTTATGCACTTCTCTTTTTAATTCTTCCACGCTCTGTTCACCGAAAAGCTGTGTCATTTCATCAAGCTGAATGCCGCATACCATACGCAAACGAGTCAATAAAAATTCGTTGTAGCGATCAGTATCATTTAATGTTTCACTTTCGAAAACCGGCTTCCGATCATTGATTCCGGTAATATACTGTTGAAGATCCGACACATTCCACGATCTTGTTTTTCCGTCGAACGAATGGGCCGATGGCCCGAGACCAAGGTATGGCGCGCCTTTCCAATAGGCACTGTTGTGTTTCGATTCAAATCCGGGAAAACAAAAATTGCTGATTTCATATTGCAGAAAGCCACATGCTTCGGCTTTTTCAACAGCTCTGATGTATTCTGACGCCTGAAAATCTTCGTCGGTGTTTTGCAGAACGCCTTTATTGATGCGGTTTTCGAGTATTGTACCTTTTTCAACAGTGAGCGAATACATACTGAGATGCTTCACGCCAAGATTTTTTATTTCTTCAATGCTTTTCAAAACTGTTTCCGGATCAGATTCTGGAATGCCATGAATAAGATCGGCGCTCACATTATCGAAACCCGCATGAATTATATCTCTCAACGCCTGATGTGCACGAGAGGCATCGTGTTTGCGCCCAAGATATTTCAAATCGTTATTATCGAAAGACTGAACGCCGATGCTGATTCTGCTCACTCCCTGATTTTTCCAGAAAGAGAGTTTTTCCGGAGTGACATCATCTGGATTGGCTTCCAGTGTGACTTCTGCATTGGCTTCAATAGCGTAATATTTATGAATTGCGGAAATGATCTCACTGAATTCCTGCTCTGAGAGTAGCGAGGGCGTTCCCCCGCCGAAATAAATTGTCTGTAAAGGGTTTATTATTTCATCTTTTCGCAACTCCATTTCGCCAATAAGCGCTTGCATAAATTCACTGTGCCATTTTTTTGTTGCAAGCGAAAAGAAATCGCAATATGGGCACTTCGAATGGCAGAATGGAATATGGATGTAGAGATGAGACATTTGCAGTGGTCAGAGAGTGGTTATTGGTTAATAGTTAACGGTTATTGGTTGGCGGTTGTTGGTTAGTGATACGTTGTAAAGTGTATTTTTACTGGCTACTTACCATTGGTTACTCACCACTATCACGTGCCTTTAAGAACTTTACAACCGAGACACGAAGTGGCGAGCTCATGAACACAATTAAAAGCAATTTAACGGGTGAATAAACTTTCAACTTTCAACTTTCCACTTTAGCACGAAGTGCTAGTAAGCACGTTCGTTGCGGCCTTCAATGAAATTAATGAACGATTGAGTTACCACACGATTGCCTCCGGGCGTAGGATAATCGCCGGTGAAATACCAATCACCTTTGGTTTTCAGTGCCAGATGCATGTTTTCGATGCTTTGATATACAACATTGATTTTTGCATTGATGCCTTTGGGTGTAATCATCATGGCAATTTTTTCCGAAATCTGATTGGCGGTAAACGGCTTGTAAATTTTCTTTACATGATTTACCATTTCTTCTTTCGGTTTGCCGATCTGTTCTTTGCAGAGACGGTACACTTCGTCGATAACATTGGTTTGTTTTGTGTCGTGCAGCAATTCGATGGCAGCGCGGAAAGCAATGAAATCGCTGAGTTTGGCCATGTCGATTCCATAGCAGTCGGGGTAACGGATTTGCGGAGCTGACGACGCCACAAGTATGCTTTTCGGCTCGAGACGATCCAGAATTTTTATAATGCTTTGCCGCAGTGTTGTCCCGCGCACAATGGAATCGTCTATGACAACAAGATTGTCAATTCCATTACGCACCAGTCCATAGGTTACATCGTAGATGTGATCGACAAGATCTTCGCGTTCCTTATCAGTCGTAATGAAGGTGCGCATTTTCATATCCTTCACGGCAATGGTTTCAGCGCGCGGATGCAATTTTAATATTTCATCAATCGCTTCGGCCGATGGATTCTTTAATGCCAGGATTTTGTCGCGTTTTACTTTGTCCGTAAAATCAAGCAGGGATGCATACATTCCCATGAAAGCCACGATGGCAGTATTTGGAATATACGAAAAAACGGTGTTTTCGATGTCGTAATTAATGGCTTCGAGCACCTGCGGAACGATGAGCCGGCCTAGTTTTTTGCGTTCCCTGTAAATATCGGCATCGGTTCCGCGCGAGAAATAGATTCGTTCGAAGGAGCAATATTTTTCTTCTTTTGGTTCAATGATCTGTTCAACGGAATAGGAGCCGTCTTTTTTCACAATCAATGCCTGGCCTGGCTTTAGCTCCTGTACGTCTTCGTAATGAATATTAAAAGCTGTTTGAATAACAGGACGTTCGGAAGTTGCCACCACTATTTCATCGTTTGCATAATAGAATGCTGGCCGAATTCCGGAAGGATCGCGCAAAACAAAAGAGTCACCGTTACCAATCATGCCCGCGAGAACAAAGCCGCCGTCCCACAACGTGCTTGATTTGCGGAGGATGTTTGCAATGTTCAGCTCTTTGGTGATGTGATAAGAAATTTCAACGCGGGATAATCCTTCGGCTTTATAGCGTTGATAAAGCAAGTCGTTTTCTTCATCCAAATAATAACCGATTTGCTCCATGATGGTCACGGTGTCGGCCGTTTCGACCGGGTGTTGACCCATCTGAATCAGTTTCTGGAATAGTTCTTCAGCATTGGTCATATTGAAGTTTCCGGCCAGAATCAGGTTTCGGGTTTTCCAGTTATTGGGACGAATAAATGGGTGTACGTATTTAATGCTGTTTTTTCCGAAGGTTCCGTATCGCAAATGGCCAAGAAAAACTTCACCGGTAAAGTCAACATTTTCTTTCAAATAGTCAAGGTCGAGGTAGCGTGGTGATTGTGCGTTCTTAAGTTCATGCAGCGGAGCAAATGCCTGGTTGAAGGTATCGATGATTGGGGCAGACGAATTGCTTCTGATTCGATTGATGTAGGGCTTTCCGGGATGCATATCAAGTTTTACACACGCCAGGCCGGCTCCATCCTGGCCACGGTTGTGCTGCTTTTCCATAAGCAGCGACATTTTCTGAAGTGCGTAAACAGGGTTGCCGTATTTTGCCAGATAAAATTCCGCCGGCTTACGGAGGCGCAGAAATGCAATTCCACACTCATGCTTGATGGCTTCGCTCATTGCAGGGTTTGAATTTGTTGCAAATTTACTGAAAAACAATGAAATTATGAAATGGCTTTTTTAAAATATAGCTTTGGCGTTTATTACAATCTCTCGTTTATATCGGCGCTTCAGCGATTGAATACTTTGGTGACATTTTTTTATTCTTTTGCACCGACAGGGATTAGGCATTAAAAGGTCTGTAAATACTTCTGATTATTGCACCCGATACTGACTTAAAGCGCGCTATATCAAACTTTGTAACACAGAGTTTAACGGAGTACCCACAGAGGCGCACAGAGTAGATTTAATCGGGCAAAAGCCGATATCAATTACAGCAAAGTGAATTTGTAAGCGAGCTTTCAGAATTCGACATGCTGTAATTGATTAACTCAACTTCGTTGTGTCCTTTCCAATCGGCTTTTGTTTTTTTACTCCGATCCGCATCAGCGTATTAAATTACACTCTTTAAAAATTGCTGAGCTACTCTGTCTGACTACGATCCAGGAGGTTTATAAATGTTTAAATGCGTTGGTCCTGGTTGCATCGAATGTTTATCTCTTGCATGTCCGCCATAAACATTAAATTTGCACAGCTATAAGAGCCATGTCGGAACACAGAAGTTTTTCAAATCGCAAATTGTTTTTCTATGTCCTGTTTGCCGCAACAGGACTGGCTTTTATTATTAAGCTTTTTCTGATTCAGATTGTTAATGACAAGTACAAAGAGTCGGCCGACAACAATGCCTTGCGGTATATGTATGAGTATCCCGCCCGCGGCCTAGTGTACGACCGTTTTGGAAAACTGATTGTTTACAATAAGGCAACTTTTGACCTGATGGTTATTCCAAGGGAAATTGAAAACCTTGACACCTTGCGGCTTTGCAAGATTATTGGCATTTCAAAAGCGGAATACGATAAACGGATGAAGAAAGTTACTAATCTTTCCGGGTATCATCAACCGTCGATACTGGATAATGATTTGCCGGAAGAGGTGTACAGCCGTTTTCAGGAAGAGAGTTTCAGATTTAAGGGGTTTTATATTCAAAGCAGGACCAAGCGGGCATACACGATGCCGGTGGCACCGCATACGCTTGGTTATATTGGCGAGGCCAGTCCGTCTGTCATTGAAAAGGACCCTTATTATCGATCCGGAGATTACATTGGTATCAGCGGCCTTGAGAAGTCATACGAGAAGGAACTGCGTGGCGAAAAAGGTCTGCGCGTAATGGTTGTAGATGTTCATAATACGGTCCAGGGTAGTTTTAAAGACGGAGAACTTGACCGGATGCCGGTTTCAGGAAAAGATTTGTATTCAACCCTGGATCTTGAATTGCAGAATTACGCAGAGAGCCTGATGGTCAACAAACGTGGAGGCATTGTGGCCATTGAACCGGCCACAGGCGAGGTGCTGGCCATGGTGAGTGAACCTTCTTACGATCCAAATCTGCTTGTGGGCCGAACCCGTTCGAAACATTATGTCGAATTGCAGAATGATGTTCAGAATCATCCGCTGTACAATCGTGCAATCATGACAAGATATCCGCCCGGAAGCACTTTCAAGGTCGTGAATGGACTGGCTGGTTTGCAGGAAGGCATATTTGATGATCAAACAATGTTTTCGTGTTTTGGTGGTTATCGTCTCAGTGATTCTCACACCATCGATTGCCATTCGCATCCGAGTCCGCTTTCTATTCGAAATGCCGTTGCATATTCGTGCAACACCTGGTTTTGCTGGGCTTTCAAGAAGTTCGTCGACAGCGATAAATTCTCTTCTTCGCGCGAAGGCTATGAGCGCTGGCGCAATTATATTTATAAACTTGGGTATGGTCATGCGCTGGGAATCGATCTCCCAAATGAGTTTGGCGGCTATGTGCCGGAAGTTGACTATTACGACAGAATGCTGGGTCATCGAAAATGGCATGCAAACTCAATCGTTTCAGTTGCTATTGGCCAGGGAGAAATTGGTGCAACCCCTTTGCAACTTGCCAATCTGACCGCTATTATTGCCAACCGCGGATACTACATCACACCGCATGTTGTCAAGGCCATTGGCAATAAAAATAACATGAACACAAAATACATGAATCGTCATGAAACGGGCATTGATTCTAAGTATTATGAAATTATTGCAGATGGAATGGAATCGGCGGTGCTGAGTGGAACTGCTACGGTGGCTCAGATGGACGGAGTTGTGGTTTGTGCAAAAACAGGTACAGCCCAGGATCCGCCACGGAAAAACCATTCTGTTTTTATCGCATTTGCGCCAAAGGTAAATCCAAAAATCGCCATTGCCGTTCTGGTTGAAAACAGTGGATTTGGCGCTACCTATGCCGGCCCTATTGCCAGCCTGATGATTGAATACTATTTAAACAGAAAGATAGAACGCAAAGACCTTCAGGAAAGAATTCAAAACACTATACTGCTTAACCCGAACCAATGAGCCACTTTGAAAGCAAAACTGGAAAAATGGATTTCTGGGTGTTGTTTATTTACATCGCCCTGATGATCATTGGCTGGTTGAGCGTTTTTGCAACAGGGTACCGTGAAGGCACATTCAGTATATTCGATTTTTCGATGGCCTATGGCCGTCAATCGGTGTGGGTTCTGACTTCCGTGCTGATGGGACTGGCCTTATTGCTTATCGATGCACGATTCTTGCCGCGGGTTTCGTTTGGTTTTTATGTGGGTGTTTTGATTTTGCTTATTCTAGTTCTTATTATTGGCACTGTCACCTCTGGAAACCGCGCCTGGATTGAGCTTGGTGCCGGGGTAAAATTGCAGCCCTCGGAGTTTGCAAAATATGCAACGGCATTATTTCTGGCCAAGTATCTGAGTATCCCGGGAATAAAATTCAGTAACAAAAAAAACAGAAATACTATTTTCATTATTGTGCTGATTCCAACGTTGCTTGTTTTTTTACAGGGCGACACGGGCTCCGCTATTGTGTTTGGTTCATTTCTTTTGCTTTTTTTCAGAATCGGAATGCCGGGCTTTTTTATATTTCTGGTGATGTATGTTGCAGCACTTTTTGTTGCAACTCTTCTCATTAAACAAATTGTTCTTATAGTAATTCTGTTTGGAATATTTGCGGCTCTGATTTATATTTATCGTGAAAAGCGCAAGGAAATAATCCGTTATCTGATTATGTTTTTTGCATCTGCCATCTTTATCGTCAGTGTGAATTATATTTTTGGAACGGTGTTGAGACCTCACCAAAAAGACCGAATCAACGTGCTTATCGGCAAGGAATACGATCCAAAAGGCTCTGCTTTTAATGTGAATCAGTCGCTTATTGCCATTGGTTCCGGCGGCTTTTCGGGAAAGGGTTTTCTCGAAGGAACGCAGACAAAATACAATTTCGTTCCGGAACAGACAACCGATTTTATTTTCTGCACCATAGGTGAGCAGTGGGGTTTTGCAGGCAGTTCCATCATTGTAATATTGTATGTTTTTCTGCTGATCCGGCTTGTAATGATGGCGGAGAAACAGCGATCGGATTTCAGCCGGTATTATATTTATGCCGTTGCCGGTATTTTCTTTTTGCACTTTTTTGTAAACATAGGAATGACCATTGCTCTCGTGCCAGTTATTGGAATCCCGCTTCCATTCGTAAGTTACGGGGGTTCTTCGCTGTGGGCGTTTACGCTGATGCTCTTTACTGTTCTAAAACTGAACCTTCACCGAAACTCAGTTTTG
Organism: Bacteroidetes bacterium GWF2_43_63; assembly: GCA_001769275.1. Taxonomy (NCBI): domain Bacteria; kingdom Pseudomonadati; phylum Bacteroidota; species Bacteroidetes bacterium GWF2_43_63. The sequence continues at coordinate 75,885 of MEOQ01000045.1, forward strand.
TAGCTATGATCCAACGGTTGTTTATTGCATTTGATGTTGTCCCATCTGAAACTTTGTCGCGCGAGTACGATAAACTGCGTTTGATTTTTTCGCGCGATAGGTTCTCCTGGGCGCGGCTGAATCAGATGCATATGACGCTGAAGTTTCTGGGCGAAACATCATCGGATAAAATTCCGATTATCCGGGAAGCAATGCTGGAGGCCTTTGACGGAGAAAGCGCCGCTGCATTTTCATTGGACTCGCTGGGTGTTTTTGGATCTTCATATGCGCCAAAAGTGTTGTGGACACATGTCGTGCCTGAAGATCAATGCCGCATCTGGTTTGATAAACTAAAATCTTCGTTGCTTAGCCGTGGCTTTGAATACGACCGTCAGAATTTTGTTCCACATCTTACGCTGGCACGCATTAAATCAATCGCTGACCGGAAAGTGCTGAATGAAACAGTTGTAAAATACAAGGACTTTTGTTTTGCGGAATTCCGTGTGCAGGAAATCGTATTGTATGAAAGTCTGCTGAAACCAACCGGCGCGGAATATATCCGTCATTTTTCCGTTTCTCTGTATTAAATTGAAATTTCGTAAGTTTGAATAATGAAACTCAGGGCAGAAAATATAGTTAAGCGTTACAAGTCGCGCACAGTCGTGAAAGAAGTGTCCTTTGAAGTAAATCAGGGCGAGATTGTAGGATTGCTTGGTCCCAACGGTGCCGGCAAAACCACTTCCTTTTACATGGTTGTGGGTCTCATAAAACCCAATGAAGGCAAAGTGTTTCTCGATGCTGAAGATATTACGGAATTACCGATGTATCGCAGGGCGCAGAAAGGAATTGGTTATCTGGCCCAGGAAGCCAGCGTTTTTCGCAAACTCAGTGTTGAAGATAATATTAAGTCGGTTCTGGAATTCACCAAATTATCCAAACAAGACCAGAATGAAAAAGTTGAAAAACTGCTTGATGAATTTGGTCTTCAGAAAATCCGCAAAAGCAAAGGAATTCAGTTAAGTGGCGGTGAACGCCGGCGTACAGAGATTGCAAGAGCTCTGGCAGTAGATCCGCATTTCATCCTGCTGGATGAACCCTTTGCAGGGGTTGACCCGATTGCTGTTGAAGACATTCAGGAAATTGTTTCAAAGCTGCGCGATAAAAATATTGGCATATTGATTACCGACCACAATGTGCATGAAACCTTAACAATCACCGATCGGGCGTATTTACTGTTTGAAGGATCCATCATAAAGGCAGGCTCAGCGCAGGAACTGGCCGATGATGAATATGTACGCAAAGTATATCTTGGTAAAAATTTCGAGTTGCGTCAAACTGTGAAATAATGCGCGATATGCGAATTCTGTTTTTCTGTTTTGTGATGTTTGTGGCTATTTCTGCTAATTCGCAAACGAAAAATTACGCTGTTGTTTTGCATGGTGGCGCCGGCAATTTTGATTCAAAGACCTTCGCGCCAGCACAGAAAAACAACTATGACCATTTTTTTGAAAAGGTTCTTTCAATGGCCGACAGCATGGCGCAGGCCGGCGATTCGGCGATGAATATAGTTGTCGCTGTCATTACGAAAATGGAAGATAGCCCCATGTTCAATGCAGGACGGGGCGCGGTTCTTACCGAAGAAGGCATTGCTGAACTCGATGCTTCGGTGATGGATGGTACAACATTGAAAGCAGGTGCTGTTGCGGGCGTACGAACAATCAGAAATCCGATATTGGCGGCGCTGAAAGTGATGACAAATTCACAGCATGTGTTTCTGGCTGGTCGCGGAGCGGAACAATTTGCAGCGCAGCAGGGACTCGAAATGGTAGACAGCAGCTATTTTGTGACTGACGAAATGAAAAGAAAATTTGAAAAAATAAAAGCTGATAAAAACGGAACCGTGGGTTGTGTGGTGCGCGACATCTATGGAAACATCTGCGCTGGCACCAGCACCGGAGGGATGATGATGAAGAAATGGGGCCGCATCGGTGACAGCCCTGTGATTGGCGCGGGCACTTATGCCGACAGCCGCTATGCGGGAATTTCGTGCACCGGACACGGTGAATATTTTATCCGATATGCTGTTGCCTATGATATTGTTGCCCGCATGAAATATGGCGGACAGACACTTAAAGAGGCCATACATGATGTTTTGTTCGAAGTGCTTCTGCCCGCTGGAGGCACGGGTGGCATGATCGGAATTGATGCAGCCGGAAACATTGTTGTTGATTTCAACACCACCGGCATGTTTCGTGCTTCGACCACCCAGAGCGGGGTGCATGAGATTGAATATTGATCTATTTCACGAAATATTCATCTAGGACTGTCTGAATTACTGCATATGTTTTAGCATGCTTATTATCCCCAGGTTAACAATAATACAGTCAGTAAAAAGATGTTAAATATAATAAGTAGTCCTGATATTGCAATTCCAATGATCGCGAAGACTTTATTTTTGAATTTATCAGGATTTTTTTTTGTTTTGTTCAGACCTATAATCCCCAGTATTAGTGCTGGAATTGCAGCAAAATATATAAAAAGAATGATAAAGCCATTCAGAAATACAGCAAAAACAGAAGCCAGTGCTAGCGCGAAGCTGACAATGCTTGCCCAATGTGTTTTTGGAGGATCCTCTGCGTGGCTTGCAGGCAAAGTAGAGATATTGTGACGGATGGCTTTTTTGAAATCAGAAGTTTTGATTTCAGTTGGAAGGGTTATCGGATTATTGCAGCAAGAAATCATTTCGCCGTTTTGTGATTCAGCATATTTTGTTGTTGAATCGGATGTGTTGATTCCACTGATTTCAGAAAGGCCAAAAATTTTTGTTTTCTCATCAAATGGTGAATTAGTACAAATATCTTCATGATTAATATTTGGCTTTTCTACTTGGTGTTCAGTGTCACGACCAGAAATCAGAGAGTATCCGTTTCTGTAAATTCATTTATCAATCTGGCATGCAGACAGGGAAATCAAAAAGCATATGAATATGAATTTTTTAATTTTCATGATTTTTACATTTCAAATTCAATGAGTTTAAAGAAGTATTTTCCTCTGGAAGAATTGTACGACAGCCACAATTCATCCATTGTAAGTCTTGTTATTTGAAATTCGGGTGAGGTTGGAATGCACATGGGATATATCCCAATTGTGTCTCCAGACGGGAAATAGGGGTTATACCCGTTCAGATTCAGCACGAGATTGGTGTTTGACTCATTCAGACTGAAATCAGACCACATGGAAAAACAGGAAGATGTATCTGAAGGGTATAGCTTCCCTTTAACCGTTAAAGCGTTTTCAATGAGGCGTGTATCCGAATAGTCGTTAAACCGGAAAACCCAATCGCAGCTGTCTTTCCATTGTTGAGTTATGTCAATGCCATTTCTTGTAAGAGAAACGATTTCATACCATCCCTGAATCCGGAAATTGGCATTTCTGAAACTGATCCCGGGTCCATCTTCATACTTGCCACACCCGCTCAGAATCAGAAGAATGCCAAGAAATGCCAAAACTTTGTATTTCATAAATTCAGGAATTATTTCGCTGCAGATGTTTGTTTCTTTTACAAAATTAAAAGATTATTTTAAACACTTGTAAATTGCTGATTGTCAAATTTTAACATTTTCGAGGAATTGTGCTGTTAACCAAATGCAACCTTCGAAAATTGCTTTAATCCGATTTAAAAATAAAATTCAACGGATGTATACATTAAATTTGCATATTCTGTTTTATCATATAACAGTCAAAGCAGTCTAATGCCTTATGCGTCGGCTTGGAAAATTTATATTGTTTGTTTTGATGTCTGTTGCTGGATTTTATTCAGTGGCACAATGCCCGGTGAATGCATGGTTTACCTGGGACCGACTATGCAACAACAGCATGATTCATTTTACCGACAGCAGTTTCTTGACCGGCGTTGGCCAGATCGTTGATTGGCAATGGGATTTCGGCGATGCTTCGCCCGGCAGCGGCAATCAGAATCCAAACCACAATTTTCCCGGCAGTGGTTCCTATAATGTTTCGCTTACTGTTACGGATTCTTCAGGCTGCACCGATGTTGTGACTTTGCCTGTGGTGGTCGATCCGCTTCCCGTGGCTCAGTTTACATTCAATCCGAACAATTTTTGCTCGGGTAGCTCAACCAATTTTGCCTTTACAGGCAGTGGCAACGGGTTAACCTATGCGTGGAATTTTGGCGATGGCCAGACTTCTGTGCTTCAGAATCCTTCTCATGTGTACACATCTTTTGGTTGTGGCACGCAGAATTTCAATGTAACACTAACTGTCACTGATGACAATGGTTGTACCTCGACAATCTCGCATCAGGTCTCAGTTCTACAGCAGCCCAATGTATTTTATTTTGAACCCAATGGTTTTGTGTTTTGCCATACAGATACGTCATCGATTTCCGATACGCTGCATGTGTTTAACTTCTCTCCGGATGCGGGCTGCATAAGTTCATATTCCATCAACTGGGGAGATGGATCGCCGGTGTCGTCTGCACCACCTGCGCTGTTCGACGGTACCAATGCACTTGATCATGTTTACACCGATATCGGTTATTATGTGGTAACTATCACTGCAGTTGGTGCAAATGGCTGCCAGACTGTTTATACAGATACAGCTACCGTTGAAAGCAATCCGGTTGCATCTCTTATTGGACCACCGGTTGGCAGCAATGTTGGCTGTGCGCCGATCAATGTTTGTGTGGTAAACATGAGTCAAAACATTTCAGCTTCTACTCTGATGACCATAACCTGGGGTGATGGCGTCACGGAAGCGTTACCAATCTCCTCGGTCGGTCAAACCATTTGTCATAATTATCTGATTTCCGGATGCTCTGCCGGCTCCATGACCAATTATGCCATCACGCTGACTGCTCAGAATGTTTGCGATTTCTCGCAGTCGTCGTGGTCGCCTGTGCGCGTGTATGAGCCGCCGGAAGCAATGATCAACATTGTGGACGATTCGGTATGTGTTGGAGAAAACGCTGTGTTTGTAAATGTTTCGCAGCCCAATCTGTGCGCAGCGACTTCAGCTACATGGTACACCTGGGATTTTGGCGATGGCACCACACTCGGTCCAACGCTGGTTCCATCCGGAATGAATCCGCAGCAAACCATTTCGCACGCTTATGGAGATACAGGTGTTTATGTTGTTACATTGACAGCCAACAACAGCTCGGTGAATGGTTGTGGGATGACTTCGTTTCAGGATCTGGTGTATGTAAGTCAGACCTACGCGCAGTTTTCGTATGACACTGTTTGCTTCGGCGGGCCTACTCATTTTATTGATTCCAGCTGGGCGCTGAGTTCTTCCATCGATACATGGAACTGGAGTTTCGGTGATGGTGGAAGCAGCACTGTGCAGAATCCAAATTACACCTATACCAACTGGGGCGATTTTACAGCGTCCCTGACTGTTACTTCCGATGCGGGTTGCATGGCTGCCATGACGCATCTGGTTCATGTTGATACCCTGCCGTATGTCGATTTTGCATGGGATACAGTGTGCGTAGGTGATCCGACCAATTTCACCAATCTGTCCTACGGCCGCGGATCGCCGATTATTGATTACTATTGGAATTTTGGTGACGGCAACACTTCCACGCTGGAAAATCCGGGTCATACGTTTGCTTCTGCAGGAAATTTTACGGTTACGCTTACTGTTACAGATGCGCATGGATGTGTGAATTCAATCTCATATTCTGTTCCGGTAAGTCCGCCACCTATTGCTGATTTTGAAGCTGATACGGCCTGTGTTGGTTCTGCAACTGTTTTTTCAGACCAGTCCGTGGCTCCCTTCGGATCCATTGTCAGCTGGAACTGGGATTTCGGTGACGGCACCGGAACTTCAACGTCTCAGAACCCAACATATATCTATGCTGATACCGGAAACTATTTTGTGACATTAATTGTTGAAACCAATATTGGATGTATTGATACAATTGCGCTTCCGGCGTACGTTGCGCCGATTCCGCTGGCTGATTTTAATTTCGATGTGGTGTGCGCAGGCAATCCAACTTCATTTACAGATGCATCGCAAACCTATGGCTGGCCCATCGCTTCATGGCAGTGGAGTTTTGGTGACGGGAATATTTCCACTCAGCAAAATCCAACACATACCTACGCGGGTCCCGGCCAATACACGGTTTCGCTCATTGTTGCCAATCAGTTCGGATGCAGCGACACCGTGACGCATGTTGTTCCGGTTGATTCAATCCCTGATGCAGCCTTTGCTGCAAACAATGCGTGTTTAAATCAGAGCATAAGTTTTATTGATAATTCTGTCGCACATGGCAGCGCGATTGTCGGCTGGGACTGGGATTTCGGCGATGGTAATTCTTCTGCGCTACAGAATCCAACACATCTTTATGCGGCCGCAGGGACTTACAATGTCTCCTTAATAATTACTTCAGCAAGTGGCTGCTTGGATTCTATTACTCTTCCGGTTACTGTCTATCCGCTTCCTGTGGCCGGATTTACGCTTGTTTCGGCCTGTGAAGGCGATCCTGTAAATTTTACGGATACTTCTGTTGCAAACGGCGGTGTCATTGTTTCCTGGGACTGGGATTTCGGCGATGGCATTGGCACTTCAACGGTTCAGAATCCGCAGTATTTTTATGCTGACACGGGAACATTCAATGTTTCACTTATTGTTATCAACAGCAATGGTTGCAGCAACACTGTGACAAATCCGGTAAATTATTTTCCGCGTCCAACGGCTGAATTTGCGCATGATACAAGCTGTGCGGGTCAACCAATTACATTTACTGATGCTTCATCAGGAAACGGCGGCACGATTGTCAGCTGGGACTGGGACTTCGGTGACGGCAATTTTTCCACACAACAGAATCCAATACATCCGTACGCTTCTTCAGGATCTTTTTTAGTAACGCTGATCGTTACAAGCAGTTCCGGCTGTGCTGATACTGTTCAGCATGCAGTTGTCGCGGACTCGCTTCCTGAGCCCTTGTTCAGCGCTCCTCCGGTGTGTTTTAACGAGACGACAATTTTCAATGATCAGAGTATAGCACATGGATCGCCCATTAACAGCTGGTTTTGGGATTTTGGTGATGGCAATTCTTCTGTTCTTCAAAATCCGGTACATCTGTACGGCGCACCGGGAACGTATTCTGTAACACTGGTTGTGGAAAACACAAATGGTTGTCGCGACACACTTGTTCAAAATGTTATTGTTTATGCGCTTCCTGTGGCTTCGTTCTCTTATTCCGGAACCTGTTTGAACAGGGACATTAATTTTACTGATTCTTCCAGTCCCGGAAGTGGGGCGTTGAATTCATGGGACTGGAATTTTGGCGATGGAACAGGAAGTTCAGTCATTCAGAATCCAATATATCAGTATGCGGTTATTGACAGTTTTCTTGTTACAATGATCGTTGCGGATCAGTATGGCTGCGCTGATACAACATCGGACAGTATTCGCGTAAGCCCGCTCCCTGTCTCAGGTTTCATGGCCGATTCAGTTTGTCTGGGATTGCCGACGCATTTCACCGACACGTCACAACATTTCGGATTCGTAATCAATTTCTGGGAGTATGATTTCGGCGACGGAACATCTTCGAATCTTCAGAATCCTGATCACATCTATGCTGCAGCAGGAACATATACGGTGCAGCTGATTGTCGGAAACACCAGCAGTTGCTATGATACCATACAACAGACCGTGTTTGTGAAACCCTCTCCTCAGGCGCAGTTTGCATTTACAAATGTTTGTTTCGGAGAGACCATGAATTTTTCCGACAACAGTATTTCCAATGCAATGGCAATGCTTAGCTGGGACTGGGATTTCGGCGACGGAAACAACGCTGTTGTTCAAAATACGCTGAACAATTATACCGCTTCCGGCACTTATCCGGTTGAACTGATAGTGATGAATTCATGGAATTGTTCAGATACGCTCACGCAGAATGTGACAGTCTATGCCTTGCCTGAAGCAGGATTCATGTCGAGTGTTGCCTGTATTGGCTTCCCGACTTCGTTTGTAGACACATCAAATGCGGGAAGTGGAATAATAAACAGCTGGGACTGGGATTTTGGAGAATCCGGCGCAACGGCAGCAATGCAGAATCCAACGTACACTTATGTGAGTGGCGGAACAAATTATTTGGTAACGCTTATAGTCGAAGACCAATATGGGTGCGCTGATACAGCAATCCTTAATATTTCGCTGCATCCTCAGCCTGTAGTTGATTTTTCGGCAACGACTGCTTGCTCGGGCTCATCCACCAGTTTCACCGACCTTTCAGTTCCTGCTGCAGGTGTGATGAATTCGTGGAACTGGGATTTCGGGGATGCAAGTTTTTCAAACACCCAAAATCCGCAGCACACTTATGCTCCGGCTGCCATCATTCAGAATTTTACAGTTACTTTAATTGCTTCTGACAACAATGGCTGTCCCGATACGGTGAGCCATGTTGTAACCGTAAATCCCCGGCCAACAGCGGCTTTCAGCGCTGATACAGCGTGTGTAGGCAATGCCACCGCATTTACTGATTTATCGTTGCAAACCGCGGGAATTATTAATTCCTGGAATTGGGATTTCGGTGATGGCGCAGGAACTTCATTCAATCAGAACCCTCAATACACTTATGCTTCATCGGGTGTGCCGCAGATTTTCAACACGGCGTTGATGATTGAAGATGCCAATGGATGCCGCGATACGGTGATTCATCCGGTGCTTGTGAATCCGTTGCCCGTTGTAAATTTTGCTGCTAATGCGGCCTGCACGGGTTCGGGTTCTGTTTTCACCGACAGCTCTTTCAGCAATGGTGGAGCTCTGAATGGCTGGTCATGGGATTTTGGCGATGGCAGTGGAACTTCGTCAATGCAGAATCCGGCATACACCTATGCGACTGTGCTGATTCCAACCAACTACAATGTTAATCTTGAAGCAACTGACATCAATGGTTGTGCTCATGATACAACGATTCAGATTGTAGTGAATCCTTTGCCCATTGCAGCCTTCAACTCTATTTCTGCATGCTCTGGCTTCCCGGGCCAGTTCAGCGATGCTTCAACCAGCACCGGAGGAAATATTACGAACTGGGACTGGGATTTTGGCGATGGTGCGGGAACTGCTGTTGTTCAGAATCCGGCTTATCAATATGCAACAACAGCATCAGTGACGACTTACAATGTTGTGTTGTGGGTGACCGATCAGAATGGTTGTGAAGACAGTGTCACCATGCCTGCGACGATTTATCCATCACCTGTTGCAGACTTTGTTTCAGACAGTGTTTGTTCGGGATCGGCTTCGCAGTTTACCGATGCATCAACGTCCATTGGCGGTGCCATTACCGCATGGAGCTGGGATTTCGGTGATGGCACAGGAACTTCCGCTTTGCAAAGTCCATCATACAATTACGCTGCAGTGCTTAATACGACTACATATCCGGTGACACTGATTGTTGAAAATGTAAATGGTTGTTTTGACACACTTACTCAAACTGCGCTCGTGTGGCCAAATCCCGTGGTTGACTTTCATTCGGATATTGCATGCATGGGGTCGACGACCAATTTTTATGACGATACTTATTCCAATGGCGGTGCACTTCAAAGCTGGCTCTGGGACTTCGGCGACGGAACCGGAACAGCATCGCAGCAATATCCGGATTATCAGTACAGCAACTCGGGATACTATAATGTAACACTTGACGTGACCGATGTCAATCAGTGTGTATCGTCTGCGACAGAAACCATTGTTGTGGATTCGCTGCCGATTCCGGATTTCACCTACACACTTTCCTGTACGCAGGGCATTGTATATTTCACCAATGCCTCGCAAGGCAATGGAAGCACTATTGTAGGATATATGTGGGATTTTGATGATCTCAGCATGTCGGGTCAGACCAGCCCGGCTCATTATTATTTTGCAACCGGCACCTTTGACGTGACATTGTACGTGTACAATGATCGTGGTTGTTCGGACTCACTGATGGTACCCGTGACCATTCAACCGGGCCTGGACTGGGATTTCGCGGCAACGCAGGAATGTGTTGGCGAAGCAACCGCGTTCACTGATTTCAATCTCAATCCGAATGTACCAGCTGTTGCGTGGTTCTGGAATTTCGGCGATGGCACTTCTTCGACATTAGAAGATCCGATGCATCTGTATCCTGTTTCAGGCACATACAATGTTTTACTAACGGTAACCGATGCAGCTGGTTGTACATTTTCAGTGTTGCATAATGTTATAGTCAATCCAGGACCTGTGGCTGATTTCAGTGCAACTGTTGTTACTCAGGGCAACCCAACTTCTTTTACCGACCAGTCAACAACAATGCTTGGAACAATCATTTCATGGAATTGGGATTTTGATGACGGCAATATATCAACTCTTCAGAACCCGCTTCACACCTATGCTGCGCCGGGAATATACAATGTGACATTGATTGTATTTAATAATTTTGGATGCTCTGATACAACTTCAATTCCGGTGACTGTTTTACCATTGGTCGATGCTGATTTTATTGCAGATACCGTATGTGCACAAACGCCAATGACCTTTGCAGATATGTCTGTGACTGGCGCCGGCTCCATCAACTACTGGTACTGGGCTTTTGGTGATGGCTACAGTTCAGCGTTGCAGAATCCGCAGCACACTTATTATAATTCAGGATTTTTTACAGTAACACTGATTGCAACCAATACGGCAGGAATTTCGGACACCACCACACACCAGGTACTTGTACTTGAAGCACCGACTGCAGAATTTTTATCCACTTCGATATGTCAGGGAAATGCCACCGCATTCATGAATCAGAGCAGCGGTACTACCAGTAATGTCATTGGCTGGACATGGAATCTTGGTGACGGAAACACCAATTATACTCCAAGTTTCAATCATGTTTATGATTCAGCCGGATCGTATAATGTTTCGCTTATTGCCGTGAATACCCTGGGTTGCCGCGATACGGTTTCACATCCTGTGAATGTGTGGGAGTTGCCGCAGGTGAATATTTCCGCTACACCACAAGAAGGATGTCTTCCGCTTGATGTGGTCTTTACTGATCTGACAACGGTGGGCGATGGTACCATCACATCGTGGCTCTGGCAATTTGGCGATGGCTATACTTCGGTATCGGCGGGTGGGACCTTCCATGAATACACGTCGCAGGGTATGTTCAGTGTTACGTTGACGGTTACCAGTAATCATGGTTGTACTTCGACACAATCCTTTCCGAATTACATTCAGGCATATCCGAATCCGATTGCATCATTCTATTATTTTCCAACAAATCCAAGCCTGAGCAATCCGGGCGTGAATATGGTAGACGTCAGTGTTGGTGCGAGTAGTTGGAGCTGGGATTTTGGCGATGGTGAGAGTTCAACAGAGCAAAATCTAATGCATGAATTTGCAGATCATGGAAATTTTAGCATCACACTGGTTGCCGGAAATAGCTTTGGATGCTATGATACGACATCGTTGCCGATTCATGTTGCTGCTGATGAATTGTTCTACATTCCGAATGCTATTACGCCCAATGGCGATGGCCGCAACGACTGGTTTATGCCTTTCGGCGCGGGATGGTCGGTTGAGAATTATGAAATGAGAATTTATAATCGCTGGGGACAAAATATTTTTGTAACGACTGACATCAATCATGCATGGGATGGTACTGCAGAAGATACAGGAAAGCCTGTTCCTACGGGCGTTTACGTGTGGAAAATATGGTATGTTGATCTGGACGGTAAGACACAAAACCTGATCGGACGGGTAACGGTGACCTATTGATATAAGATTTGAGATTTTATTTTTATCTGCGATTTTTGAATGACGTTTCAGAGCCGCGAAGTATTGTGACTGAGTCGGTGCAAAATGAAATGATTTTACGATTGTTTATTTGTGCGGATAATATACAACCCCGCGAAAAGCGCTCCTACAGCAGAGAACAGGTGCCACAGCCAGTGAACACCCTGCGACATGGGCTGTATTGGATTGTCGTCATATAAACGAAAAAACAATGATAAGGCCAGGAAAATCACGGCCGCCATTAAATGTCCGATGGCGTGCCAGTTTGAACGCCAGGCGTAGAGCAGTGCCGGAACAAAAATGACGACACCGACAATAAAATAGCCAATATTTATTGCCTGCTGAATCGGCAGCGTGTTGAAAAAATATCCTCTGATTATACCTGATGAAACGATGATGATGAGCGGCATATACCAGTTTTTAAAAAGTCGCTGCATGAAGAAAAATGCAACACCGAGCGATAATAAAAACATAGGTAAAACATCGAGGGCCATGAGCCAGCGCTCGCTCCGGAATGCGTGATAGAGCGTGCTGCCAATACCACCGGTAAATAAAGGCGGCAGCGTGAAAAAAATTACGAACCCTTGTTTCTTATATTGTCCTCGTAAAACAATCAGAAAGTAAATGACAGGAATTAGAAACAGAAGTGATGAAAATGCGTTCCAGGGCTCAGTAATGAAGCGATCGGGTTGTGTTTCATGATAGATCGGGCCACCGTCTGTGACAAATGAATAATCAATATCCGGTCTTTTTGCCATCAGTGAATGCCTGTGTAATTCTCAGGTGTAAGCGCCTTCAGTTCTTTCTTAACAGCAGCACTAACTTTCAGTGTGTCGATAAACTTATGCAGGCTATCGCGCGTCACGTGCTCGTTTCCGCGTGTCATATTTTTTAGGGCATTGTATGGATCCGGATATTTTTCTCTGCGCAGAATGGTTTGAATTGGTTCGGCCAGCACCGCCCAGTTGAGATCAAGATCGCTGCTGATTTTTTCGGGATTGACCAGCAATTTTCCCATGCCTTTCTGAAGCGATTTGAATGATATAAGCATGTGTGCAAGCGGCACTCCGATGTTTCTGATTACCGTTGAATCTGTGAGATCGCGCTGCAGCCTCGATATGGGGAGCTTTTCGGAAAAATGTCGCAGCAGCGAATTAGCTATACCCAAGTTTCCTTCGGCATTTTCAAAGTCGATCGGATTCACTTTATGTGGCATGGCCGAAGAACCAACTTCATCTTTTTTTACTTTCTGCTTGAAATATTCAATCATCACATACATCCAGATGTCGCGCGAGTAGTCAATCAGAATGGTGTTGATGGCTGCAAGGACACTGAACGTGTTGGACATGATGTCGTAATGCTCAATCTGCGTCGTTGTTTGCTGTCGGATAAGGCCCAGGTTGTTTTTCAGAAAGTTATTGGCAAACTTCACCCAATCGGTTTTAGGAAACGCAGCATGATGGGCATTGAAGTTTCCGGTAGCGCCTCCGAATTTTCCACTGGCAGGAATTTTTTTGAGCAACGCAAGCTGATTTTCGATGCGTTCTGCAAACACTGCCATTTCTTTTCCAAGAGTAGTAGGTGAAGCCGGCTGCCCGTGCGTGCGTGCAAGCATCGGCAGTTTATTCCATTCTCTTGCTTGAGACTTCAGGTTTTTCAGAATGGTTTCGATTTCAGGGATAACTGCGTTGTTCAGCGAATCGCGCAGCATCATCGGAAAAGCAGTGTTGTTCACATCCTGCGAGGTGAGACCAAAATGAATAAACTCTTTGTATTCCTGAAGTTTTAATTCATCAAATTTTTCGCGCAGGAAATATTCAACCGCTTTTACATCGTGATTCGTTACTTTTTCAATGTCCTTGATCTGCCGGGCATCGCTTTGGCTGAAGTTGTTCACAATGTCGCGGAGAGCTGTAATATTCTTTTCCGACAGTCCTTTAAAGACTGGGAGTTTGAGCGTGTGCAGGATGATGAAATACTCAACTTCAACCAGCACGCGGTATCTGATCAGAGCGAACTCTGAAAAATATTGCTGAAGAATGCGGGTTTTATCGTTGTAGCGACCATCGACCGGTGACACTGCAAACAGGGATGCTTCCATTGGGGGTGGTTTTTTGCAAAAATACAATTTAATGTGCTAATGTGCTAACGTGAATATGCACAACGCGCAACGCCTGGGAGCAGGCTGCTATACTGTCACGGATAACATATCCGCGCCAGTATAGGTGTTTACTGGTCACCGCTGATCACTACTGACCACTGAACTTACAGTTTGCGCTGAACTTCAATTTCGGTGAAAGCTTCGATGATATCGCCTTCTTTCAGGTCGTTGAAATTATTGATGCCGATACCGCAATCCTGACCTGTAAGAACTTCTTTCACGTCGTCTTTGAATCGTTTAAGAGAGGATAGGCCTCCGGTATGAACAACAATTCCGTTGCGAATAAGATGAATCTTGCTGTTGCGGTTAATTTTGCCATCGAGCACCATACAACCGGCAATGGTTCCCAGTTTAGTGATCTTGAACACTTCGCGGACTTCGATGCTGGCCACCACTTTTTCTTCGATTTTAGGTTCGAGCATGCCTTCCATAGCTGCTTTCACTTCTTCGATTGCATCGTAGATGACAGAATAGGTGCGGATATCGATTTCCTCACTTTCGGCTAATTTACGGGCAGCAACGCTGGGTCGAACCTGGAAGCCAATGATAATGGCATTCGAGGCAGTTGCAAGCAATACATCGGACTCGGTGATTCCGCCAATGGCTTTGTGAATCACATTGACCTGAACACTGCTGGCGCTGAGCTTGAGCAATGCATCGGATAGTGCTTCAACGGAGCCGTCAACGTCACCTTTGACAATAATATTGAGTTCTTTGAAATCGCCGATTGCAATACGACGGCCGATTTCATCGAGTGTGATATGTTTCTGTGTTCTGAGCGACTGTTCGCGGATGAGTTGCTGGCGTTTGAACGCAAGATCTTTCGCGACTTTTTCATCTTTATAGCAGGTCAGTCTGTCACCGGCCGCTGGAGCGCCATTGAGGCCAAGAATGAGCACCGGAGTGCTGGGGCCAGCTGTCTTTACAGGCTGATTACGTTCGTTGAACATTGCTTTGACACGACCATAATAACTTCCGGCAAGAACAACGTCTCCGCCTTGAAGTGTTCCTGCGTGAACAAGCACTGTTGCCATGTAACCACGGCCTTTATCGAGTGAGGATTCAATGACGGTACCTGTTGCGAGTTTATCAGGATTGGCTTTGAGATCGAGCATGTCGGATTCAAGCAATACTTTTTCAAGCAGAATATCAATATTTACCCCATGCTTTGCATCAATTTCCTGACACTGATATTTGCCACCCCAGTCCTCAACAAGCAGATTCATATTTGCAAGCTGTTCCTTGATTTTTTCAGGATTCGAGCCAGGTTTATCGATTTTACTAATGGCAAAAACCATTGGAACACCGGCAGCACGAGCGTGGTTGATGGCTTCAACGGTTTGAGGCATCACCTGGTCGTCGGCCGCAATTACAATAATTGCAACGTCAGTGATTTTCGCACCACGTGCACGCATGGCAGTAAATGCTTCGTGACCTGGGGTGTCGAGGAATGCGATTTTTCTTCCGCCTTCAAGTGTTACTTCGTAAGCGCCAATGTGCTGGGTAATACCACCCGACTCTCCGGCGATGATGTTACTTTTTCGGATATTGTCGAGCAGCGATGTTTTACCGTGGTCAACGTGTCCCATAACTGTAACGACTGGTGCGCGGGTAACCAGATTGTCAGAGGTGTCGTCGTCGTCATCCTGTGGCATCTGTTCATCTTCGAGCGAAATAAAATTGACATCAAAGCCGAATTCGGAAGCTACAATTGTGATTGCTTCGGCATCGAGACGCTGGTTTAACGAAACGAAAAGACCAAGGCCCATGCAGCTTTGAATGACTTTTACAGCTGGAACATTCATCATTGATGCAAGTTCACTCACTGTAATAAATTCGTTTACTTTCAGAACGCTCTGACCCTTTTCAAGTTCTTCCATTTCTTCCTGACGCTGCAGCTGGAATGCATCGCGTTTCAGGCGGCGGTATTTCGAAGATTTTGATTTGGGAGCACCTTGCAGCTGCGACAGTGTTTCCTTAATGTGCTTCTGGATATCTTCTTCAGAAGGAGCCGGGCGCGCCTCGTTGCGTTTTGGTTTCGGGATCTTGCTTTTATTCTTGTCAGGGCCTTTAATAACATTTGGTGTAGCCGGAGAAACCGCTTCTTTTTTCTGAATACGCGGGCGATGCTTTTTATCGATGCGGGTCGGGCGGTTTTTATCCGGAGTTGATTCTACTTTTGCCGCTGGCTTTTTTTCAAACTGAGTTACATCTATTTTCCCAACTTGTTTTGGTCCTGTGAGAACAACAAATTCTGTTTTGAGATAACGTTCATCATCTGATGGCACAACTTCCGGTGCTTTTTCTTCAACCGGAGGAATTACCTTTGGTTCCGGAATTATTTCAGGTTCTTTTTTAGCAACGGGTATATCTTCTTTAGCCGGTTTCTTTTTGGCAGGCTGTATTCTATCTTCTTTTTTACCCTTTGATTTTTTATCAATATTATCAACCTCAATTTTGCCCACCAATTTAACTCCAGGGAGTTCGACTCTGATTTTGTGTTCTTCTGGAGCTGGCTTTACAACAACTGTTTCGGCAGATTTTTCGGGGATGATTTTCTTTACTTCTTCAACAGGTTTTTCCTCAATTACTACTTCTTCTTTTTTTGCAGTAGTTTTCTTTTTCCCTTTTCCTTTAACGTCTTCAAGATTAATTTTCCCAACCACTTTTGGTTTCATCCGGGGTTCGGGTTCTTCCTCAATAGCTTTTATTTCCTCTGTTACGGGGGAGGCGATTTCCTCTGGCGCAGGAGTTTCTTTTACGGGGATTTCCTTGGCTGGGACTTCTTTGGCTGGGACTTCCTTAGCGGGAGTTTCCTTGACAGGCGTTTCTTTGGCACGTTTTGTTTCTTCAGGAACTACAGCAGTAATTTCTTCAGCAGGGTTTTCTTTCTTTGTTGAAAGCGAAATCTTCATGCTTTCCTGTTTCTCGGATTTATCCACATGAAACTCTTTAAGCAAAGCAGTGTATGCTTCTTCACCGATTTTCGCATTGGCATTGTCAACAGGAAAACCATTCTTATTCAAAAAATCCATGATGGTATGTACCCCAACATTGAATTCTGTTGCGACTTTTGCCAATCTTTTTACTCCCGGGTTATTCTCCATATCTTGTTTTTCGGTTCCTGAAAACGTTGTAAAATTACAAATTTTTATTCACTAGCTTAAATTGCAGGGGTTTGGGAAATTTACAGACGTCCAAAACCACTGCGATTGTTGTTATTCAAATTCACTCTGAAGAATGCGGATAACCTCTTCCACGGTTTCTTCTTCAAGGTCTGTACGTCTGACCAGTTCTTCTTTTGGAAGCTCCAATACGCTTTTGGCAGTATCACATCCGATTTTTTTCAACTCCTCGAGAATCCATGGATCGATTTCATCAGAAAATTCCATCAGATCTACATCATCCTCTTCTGCATCAACATCGCGGAAAACTTCAATTTCATAATCAACGAGTTTTGAAGCCAGTTTGATGTTTTGTCCGCCCTTGCCAATGGCAAGCGAGATCTGGTCTGGTTTAAGGAAAACTTCGATTATTTTTGTTTCTTCGTTTACTTTGAGTGAAGATATTTTTGCGGGACTGAGAGCGCGGCTGACAAAAACGGAAAGGTTGTTGGAAAAATTAATCACATCAATGTTTTCATTGCGGAGCTCGCGTACAATTCCGTGAATACGGGAGCCTTTCATGCCAACACAAGCGCCAACCGGATCAATGCGGTCATCATAGGATTCAACAGCCACTTTGGCTCTTTCGCCAGGTTGACGAACAATCTTACGGATGGTGATCAGTCCATCAAAAATTTCAGGAACTTCCATCTCAAAAAGACGTTCCAGTAAAGCAGGAGATGTGCGTGAGAGGATTACAAAGGGAGTGTTGTTTTTAAATTCAACGCGTTCAACAACTGCACGGATAGATTCGCCTTTTTTATAAAAATCGGATTGAATCATTTCGACGCGTGGAAGCACGAGTTCATAGTCCTCATCATCAAGAACAAGCAGCTCTTTTTTCCACACCTGACTCACTTCGCCTGAAACAATTTCGCCAATGCGATCTTTGTATTTCTGATAAATGTTTTCCTTTTCAAATTCCATGACCTTGGCCTTCAGCATCTGGTGAATGCTCTGGATATCACGACGGTCGAACTGAGTGATTCCAAAAGGTTCTACCACCTGCTCGCCGATTTCGAAGTCGGGTTCTATTTTCACCGCTTCGCTGTAAGCGATTTCCATGTTGGAATTCGTCAAATCTTCGTCAGCAATAATCACACGACTGCGCCAGATTTCAAGGTCTCCGGTTGACGTGTTAACGATCACGTCAAAATTGTCGGCCACTTCGAATTTTTTTGCCAGGATATGTTTGAAAATATCCACCAGAATTTTCATCAGTGTGGGCCTGTCAATGGCTTTTGAGTCTTTAAATTCGCTGAAGGATTCAACCAGATTCATTGTTTCCATAACACAAAGGGTGTTTTTATTATTTAAACGATACAGTTATTTGCGTTTTCAGGCAATCGGCGTAAGCGATTTCCTGATTTTTAATTTCTTTCTTTTTGGGTGGAATTTTCACAGCCAGCGTAAAAGTATTTTCATCAGCGGCGACAATAGTGCCGGCGATTGTAGTCTGGTCTTTCATTGTCACGGATGCGTTGCGGCCGATGTTGTTGATGTATTGACGCGGTAACACGAGCGGCGTGCCTACTCCAAACGAAGACACTTCCAATTCGAAGTCTTCGGTTTCGCGGTCCAGCTGACTTTCAATAAAGCGGCTTACACGTTTACAGTCTTCAATTTTGACACCGGCATCGCCATCCAGTAAAACCAGAATGTGATTGCCCTGCCGGACTTCGACCGTCACCGGAAAAACCTTGTCATCACCGCAGCTTTCGCGGGCAAGATCAAGTATGGTGCTTTCTTTAATCATCTATGTCAGTTAATAATCGAGGGGACAAAATGTCCCCTCGCTCAGTCTCCTGTTGTCCGACCAGGACTCGAACCTGAACCAGCAGAACCAAAATCTGCTGTGCTGCCATTACACCATCGGACAATTTTGAAACAGGGTGCAAAAGTACGAATATTTTCAATATCACATATGTTTTTATTATATGGATAGTGACCGGGGATGTCTAAATAGGCTCGTAAGCGTTTTTTAGTGCGGGTTTTCAGCATGATCGAATAAATATGTTTTGCTGTTAATACACCTTGGCCCGGGTAAGTTTAACAAGTTCACGCATTTTTTATCAGTTTTAATGCGTTGACTTTGTATGTTTTACCTATATTATCCAGTTGATTAAAATAATATTGTAATTTCGCAGTTTATTCACGGAACAACACATTGAATATGCAAAACTTCAAGAGACTGAACACACTGATTGGATGGGCTGTATTTGCTATTGCTGCAGTCGTTTATACTCTAACCGCTGAACCCACGGCCAGCTTCTGGGACTGCGGTGAGTATATTGCCACTTCGTTTAAACTGCAGGTCGGGCACCCACCCGGAGCACCTACTTTCCAGCTGCTGGGGCGCTTCTTCTCCATGTTTGCTTTTGGCGACGTATCTCAGGTGGCGTTCATGATTAACATGATGTCAGTGCTTTCCAGCGCTTTTACCATCCTGTTCCTCTTTTGGACCATCACTCATTTTGCCAAAAAACTTGTTGGTGGCTCAGTCAATACAGCTTCTCAACTCTGGACAATAATCGGAGCCGGCATCGTTGGTGCTTTGGCTTATACTTTCTCCGATTCTTTCTGGTTCTCAGCTGTCGAGGGCGAGGTTTATGCCATGTCGTCCATGTTCACAGCACTTGTGTTTTGGCTTATGCTGAAATGGGAAGAAGACGCTGATGATCCGCGCGCCTTCAGGTGGATAATTCTGATCACTTTTCTCATGGGCCTATCCATCGGTGTTCACCTTCTGAACCTCTTGACCTTGCCGGCGTTGGTCATGATATATTATTACAGACGATATGAAGTGTCGAAAAAAGGGGTTGTGTATGCACTCCTTCTTTCACTTGTTTTACTCGCCATCATGTTCTATGTGCTTATTCCGGGTATGGTTTGGCTTGCCGGTCATTTCGAACTGTTCTTTATCAATAGTATTGGCCTGCCGTTTAATTCAGGAACCTTAATTTTCTTTGCCGTAATCATTGGGCTTATAGTTTGGGGACTCCGCTGGTCGAAACGTAAAGGCAGGGTGGTATTGAATACCATCGTGCTTTCTTTTGCATTTTTAATGATTGGCTATTCCACTTTTTTCCTCCTGATTATCAGATCCAATGCCAATACACCAATCAACGAAAATGCTCCCCGCGATGCCATCAGCTTGCTGTCTTACCTGAACCGCGAACAGTATGGTGAAACCCCGTTGATTACCGGACATTATTTCAATGCACCGCTGAATCAATCGAAAGATTGGAAAGATGCATCGCCTGTGTATGAAAAGGATTTGGAAAAAGGAAAATATATTGTGACCGATGAACGTGCGAATTCACGTCCGACTTACAATAAAAAATACACCACATTCCTGCCCCGTATGTGGAGCAGCCAGGAAAATCATCATATTTCGACCTACCTGGAGTGGGGCGGAATCAGTGAAAAAGAAGTGTATAAAAACGTTCCAACAAGCTCGCGTGGCGACAAAATATACACGCAGGGAACACCCAAAAACCCACCGACTTTTAGTCAGAATATGCGCTTTTTCTTCACCTATCAGGTGGGTCATATGTATTTCCGTTATTTCTTCTGGAATTTTGTTGGCCGTCAGAATGATATGCAGGGCCACGGCTCTCCGACTGAAGGAAACTGGCGTTGCGGTATTCCGGTCATCGACAAGATGCACCTGGGAAATCAGGACATGGTTCCCGAACATATGAGCAAGAATCCGGGAAACAATTCCTTTTATTTCCTTCCGCTCATTCTCGGACTGGTTGGCTTATTCTTCCATTTGAACAAACATTCAAAAGATACGCTGGTTGTTACATTATTGTTCCTCATGACCGGCCTTGCCATTGTGGTTTATCTGAACCAGTATCCATATCAGCCGCGTGAACGAGACTACGCCTATGCCGGCAGCTTCTATGCCTTTGCAATCTGGATCGGACTCGGTGTAGTGGGACTTGTGCAGCTTTTAAAGAAATTATTTAAAGAAAGTATTTTAGCTCCGATAGCCGCAACACTTATTGCTCTCCTGTTGGTTCCCGGCATCATGGCCAGCGAAGGATGGGATGATCATAACCGCAGCGACCGATACACGGCGAGGGATTTTGCCAAAAACTATCTGGCTTCGTGTGCGCCCAATTCCATATTATTTACAAACGGCGATAACGATACTTTCCCGTTGTGGTATGTGCAGGAAGTTGAAGGATACCGCACCGATGTGAGAGTCGTAAATCTTTCGCTGTTCAATACGGATTGGTATGCCGATCAGATGAAACGAAAAGCGTATGATTCTGATCCGGTGCCGATTTCCATGAATCACATTCAGTACCGTCAGGGTACCCGCGACATTGTTTATTTGTTGCAGGATGAGGCAATGGGACATGTAAACATCAAAGAGCTTTTTGATATTATGCATGCAAACCCGGAAAAACTTCAGCAGAAAGTCCGTGAATATACACTTGATTTCTTCCCATCCAGAAAATTCTATCTGCCTGTTGACACAAACAAGGTTGTTCAGAACGGAACAGTACCAGCTGCCTGGAAAGATGATGTAACCGATAGTCTGAACTGGACCATCAACAAAAATGTTATTCAGAAAAACACATTATTCTGCCTCGATATTCTTGCGCATTTCAATTGGGATCGTCCGATCTATTTTGCAATAACAACGGGTGATGATGCCTATATGGGCATGGAAGATTATTTCTCGCTGGAAGGTCTGGTTTACAAACTTGTTCCTGTGAAAACAGTGAATGCCGATGGCAGCACTGGCCGCGTAAACACTGCAGCGATGTATGATAATATGATGAATAAATTTGCCTGGGGCAATCTGACCGGCGAAGGCGTTTATCTCGACGAAACCAACCTGCGCATGTGCATGAATTTCAGAAACAACTTCGCCCGACTGGCCATGGCTTTGCTCGACGAAGGTGAAAAGGCAGACAGCACCTTTGATGCGGATAAAAAGAAAAAAGCAGTAGCTGTTCTGGATCGTTGCATGGAAGTGTTACCGGAATCGGCCGTACCATACAATTACTTTGTACTGCCCGTTGCAGAGGCCTATTATCGCGCCGGAGAAATGGGAAAAGCAAACGCAATTGTTTCGAGACTCATCGATCTTTACGATGCGGAACTGGCTTATTATTTCTCGCTCGACAACCGCCGCGGCGAACTGGTTAATTTCGACAAGCAGCAATCTCTCTATGTTTTGCAGCGCATCATGATATTGACTGAAGGTTTGAAGCAGGATGCCATTTTCAAAAAAGCAGAGCCGGTGTTTGGCAAATATTACAGTTTGTTTACCGGGGCACCCTATAACGCTCCGAAGGCTGTTACGGAATAAACATGTATGTCGTAAGGCCCTACATACTCAAGGATCTCAATACCCGGAATTGCATATGGCGCATTCCGGGTAATGAGAAAATTATTTATCTCACATTCGACGACGGGCCTATTCCCGAATTGACGCCGTTTGTTCTTGAAACGCTCCGTAAGTTTAATGCTAAAGCGACTTTTTTTTGCGTGGGCGATAATGCACGGAAACATCCGCATCTGCTGCGTGAAATAATTGAGCAGGGACATTCGGTTGGAAACCACACCCACAATCATTGCGATGGCTGGAAAAAAAATTCGGACGAATACGAACAGAATATTCAGCGGGGTTTCGACTTCATTCCGGGAAATATGTTCAGGCCTCCTTACGGTCATATCACTCCCTGGCAGATAAACCGGATGAAGGATCAGGTCTATATTGTTTTATGGACAGTTCTGAGCTACGATTTCGACAATAATACCACTCCGGCCCGCTGTCTGCGCAACGTAATGCGATTTACAAAAAGAGGTTCCATTGTGGTTTTTCACGAAAATCTGAAAGCAATTCCACGGTTGAAATACACCTTGCCCAGATATCTTGAACATTACATCAGTCAGGGTTACCGGTTCGAAGCACTTACTGAGCCGGTGTTGCAGAAAGCACTGCACCATAACTGGATTAATGCTTCAGGAAAATTCGTGACCAGAATGATGGGGAGTATTAATATTCCGTTTATTTCTCCGAAGGATTTTGATCGGAAAGTATCTGGATAGGCGCATTGCCATTGCTTTGATGTTATTACGGTAGTTGAAAATATTTCATCTGTTGTTTCATCTTTGGATGTAAGAAAATCGGATGAATGTTTTTTTTGAAAAAATAGTTTACAGCGATTTCAAAAGTCAAATAATAATAGAATTGTCTGAATTGACCGACTGACAATAGTATTCACAACTTATTGACAGCTTGTAAATATTCTTTTTTCGTATCTTTGGAAATTGTTTCTTACAAAGAATCTTAACAATAGTAATCATGGCAGAAACCAGAATGAAAACCATGCCTTTGGTAAAATTTCCCGAGGATGAAATGCTGGAACTTGTAAAAAGTTTCACTCCTTCGAAACTGGCATCGTTTCTCGATG
Organism: Bacteroidetes bacterium GWF2_43_63; assembly: GCA_001769275.1. Lineage (NCBI taxonomy): Bacteria > Pseudomonadati > Bacteroidota > Bacteroidetes bacterium GWF2_43_63. The sequence goes on from MEOQ01000045.1 coordinate 99,401, forward strand.
TTACCGACCTGAAGGCCGACACCTTAGGACCTAAAATGGAAAAAATGGCCGAGTGGGCTATTTCGCTCAAGTGTGCTTCGGTGTGCGTTAATCCCGTCGAAGTGGATGTTCTTCCGACTTTGCTGAAAGGATCAGGCGTAAATGAAACTTACGTAATGGACTTTCCACTTGGCAAAATGGAAATCGATGTCAAAGCCTGCATGACGGCTGACACAGTCAAAAAAAGCCGTGAACTGCGCGGCGAAGGAAAAGGTCATATCGATATTGACATCGTAATAAATGTAGGCCGGTTTAAAAAAGACCCTGCATACACACTTGAAGAAATCAACGCGATGTGCGATGCTGCCGATGGTGAACTTGTAAAAGTAATCGTGCGCTCTTCGGAACTCACCGAAACAGAAGTTTATAAAATATCTGAGCTTGTTTTGAAATCGAAAGCTCAGTTTATTAAAAATTCTACCGGCATGGATCCTTATGGCGCCACACCAGAGCACATCAGAATTATGCGCGAAGTAGTCGGTGACAGTTTTGGGGTCAAGGCTGCAGGAGGCATCTCTGACGCAATGACTGCGTTGCGGCTATTGTATGCCGGGGCAAAGAAACCCGAACTGCAAAACCCCAGTCTTTTCCGCATCGGAACCAGCGCTCCGCTGTTCATTTTCTCGTCCATGGGCTATCTCCGCTATTCTTCAGAAGAATGGCTGAAAGCACAGGTGATTCCCTGCACCGTTTGTCCTTATCATATGAAAGACAAGGTCCGCAGAGAGATTCGTGAAGAAAGCAATACGTATTGTCAGGAGTGCCAGTACAAATTTTACCTGAAAAACAAAGATTTTTAAACTACCGAATATGAGCGAATACAATAAAATCAAAGGTGGATACCACGGCAAACTTCTGCGTGTTGACCTGTCATCCCTCTCATATAAAATAGAAGATCTGGATGAAAACCTGCTGCTCGATTATATTGGTGGCAGAGGACTTGGCGTTAAACTTCTCTATGACGAAACTGCCGCCGGAATTGATCCGCTGGGGCCGGAAAACAAACTGTATTTCCTTACCGGGCCTTCGCAGGGAACTAATATTCCAACGCACTCGCGCTTTGAAGTAGTTGCCAAGTCACCCTTAACCGGAACTGCAGCCGGTTCAAGTTCAGGTGGACATTTTGGTTTACAACTCAAAGGTACCGGCTTCGACGTGGTGGCATTTGAAGGAAAAGCCAATAAACCGGTATATGTTTATATTGAAGAGGGAAATGTTACCATCCACGACGCATCGCATTTGTGGGGACAGCTTGTGCCTGCTGTCTGTGATAAATTGATTGAGGAAACCAATGCCAAGGCGGCCATTGCCTGTATTGGCCCGGCTGGTGAAAATCTATCCCCGATTGCTTCAATCATGAATGACAAACATCATTCAGTCGGTCGCTCCGGACTTGGTGCTGTGATGGGCTCAAAAAACCTGAAAGCACTGGTGTGTAAAGGAAGCGTTGAAACACCGATAGGCGATAAGGGAAAATTTGATGCTGCAAACAAGAATTGGAGAAGATTCATTGGCGAGGCTCCTTTGACAAAAGACGTATTGAAAGAATATGGCACGCTTGCTCTTGTTAAAGTCATTAATCATTACGGTGCTTTTCCCACCAATAATTTTCAGGATGGATATTTCGTAGATATTGATTCTATCAGCGGAGAAACTTTCAGAGAATTCAACTTTGTCAAAAGCGAACCCTGTCGCGGCTGTCCCATCAGTTGTGTTCACATGAGCCGCACTCCGTCGCGCGACGGAAAAGGACCGGAATTCGAAACACTTTGGGCATTTGGAGCTCTCTCAGGTATCAAAGACCTCGACGAAATCACCAATGCCAATTACAATTGCAACGATATGGGTATCGACACCATTTCGGCAGGCAGCACCATTGCCTGTGCCATGGAATTGTCGGAAAAAGGATTTCTCGATGAGGAGACAATGAAAATGATCCGCGCTGAGCTGGGTCATGATCTTAAATTTGGCGACACGAAGGCCATTGTTTTATATAGCCGCCTGATTGGCACCATGGAAGGTTTTGGTAAATATCTGGCTATGGGCAGTGCACGTATGGCAGCGCATTTTGGTCATCCGGAACTGGCCATGCATGTGAAAGGGCTTGAATTGCCAGCGTATGATCCGCGCGGATTCCACGGAATGGCCATTTCATTGGCAACGAACAACAGGGGCGGTTGCCACCTCAGAGCCTACATGGTTGGACCCGAAGCACTCGGAACTCCTGTTTTGATTGACCGATTCACTGCAGCCGGAAAACCCGGTCTGACCATTTTATATCAGAATCTCACTGCCACTATCGACTCCATGTGCAATTGCGTATTCACAAATTTTGCACTTAATCCCGATCTGTATGCCGAAATGCTTGCAGGAATTACCGGACGCGAAATCGATGGCAATGAGCTGCTGAAAATGGGTGAACGTATCTGGAACATCGAAAAGATGTACAACGTTCGTGAAGGACTCACCCGGAAAGATGACACCCTCCCCAAACGCTTGCTGGAAGAACCATTCAAGTGCGGACACTCCAAAGGCCATAAAATCGAGCTGGAGCCAATGCTTGATGAATACTATTCGCTGCGCGGCTGGTCGAAAGAGGGAATACCATCCGAATCGAAACTGAAAGAGCTTGGATTGAAGTAAAGCCAAAGCGAATTTTAAGTAGTCTATAGACACCTGATCCGTTACGGATAAAGGTGGTTGATGCGGAGGCAAAAACTACATTCCACCTTCCACCGTTCCGGCCTGTTTAGAAAAGTGGATGTCTCAAAACGACGTCTTCTTCAGAAACAATATTCCATCGTCCGAAAGCGACACAGAAGCGAAAGGATATGGAATCGTTGTTTCTGAAGCTGTTACGACGATTCCATATTCCGGTCGGAATAATTTCAACGACAACAAAACCGACCGGAACGATAGAATATCGTAACTATTTTCAATTTTGAGACATCCTCTTCTTCTGATACAGCAGTATGATTGCTCTATTGATTGGTGTTTTTCACTTCTTGCTATAATTATGCAATATTTCTACCCGGAATCAAGTTATATTTGCATTAATTTAACGGGCATGAAAAACACTTGTTTATTTATTCTGGTCATGATGGTCTCTGTTTTCCTCATGGGTCAAAGTCCATCTCTAAACAAAGCCACTGCAGGTTCTGACAAGATCAGGGTGTATTTTGACTGTGCTTATTGTGACATGAATTTTATAAAGGAAGAAATTGGATTTGTCAATAATGTCCGTGACCGCTCCGAGGCCCAGGTTCAGATTATTATGACCTCTGAGATGAATGGATCGGGCGGTGCCAGATACAGCGTTATGTTTTATGGGTTGAAAAATTTTGAAGGCATCGACGATACCCTTGCTTTCTCTGTTCCGTCCGATGCAACCGAAGAAATGATCCGTGACAAATACATTGCAACATTCAAGTTGGGATTAATGCAATACGTTATTAAAACCGATGCTGCCAGTTTTCTTTCAATTCAGTACAACGCGCCCGATACCACGGCTCCGCCTATAGATAAATGGAACAACTGGGTGGCCAGTGTGAGCGGGAGCTTTTATCTGAACGGACAGAAGAGCTATAAATCGCTGTCGAACTACAATTCCTTTAATATATACAAGGTATTGCCTGAATGGAAAACATCTTTTTCTTTTGGAAACAGCTACAGCGAATCAAGCTATTCGTACGAAGAAATCGACTATTACTACAAATCAATTAACCGAAGTATTTATAGTTCGGCCGATTATATAGGATCTATCTCAAATCACTGGTCTTGGGGATTGTTCGGCGCAGCCAATTCATCGACCTACAGCAACATTAACTTTTCTGCAACGCTGACGCCAGGAATTGAATACGATATTTTTCCATATAAAGAGGCCACAACCCGCCAGGTGCGCTGTGTTTATACAATAGGACCAAAATATAACATTTACAACGACACTACCATTTTCGACAAAACCAGGGAGCTGCTGTTTGCGCAAACACTGGGCGTGGCGGCCGAAGTGGTGCAGAAATGGGGAAGCCTGAGCGGATCGGTTACCGGAAACACCTATATGCATGATCTGAGTAAAAACAGTGTCGATGTATATCTCAACACCTCCTTCCGCTTGTTCAAAGGCCTGGAACTATCTGTCTATGCCTATTACAGCATGATTCACGATCAGCTTGGATTGCCAAAGGGCGATGTGTCGCAGGAAGAACTGTTGCTTCAGCAAAGGCAGATGCAAACACAATATTCGTATTACGTGAGTCTGGGTTTGAGCTACACCTTTGGCTCCATTTACAATACCGTGGTGAACCCACGTTTTGGAAATTAATTATAAGCATTACCTTTATCTGATTGAGGTTGGTACTCCCTCAAATCCCTTAATGCTTTTCACAACCGTGGCGGCTTCATTGCAATAATCGTGTTCGAAAATTAAACCGATGTTTTCTTCTATGGCTTTTTGCAGAAATATTTCTTTTTCTTCGAGCGCCAGAATCGGCATTACATCTACCGATGCAACCCATACAGGTGAAATGTGCGAAATGGAAGGAATGAAATCGGAGGCGTAGAGCCATTTTCGTGAAGGGGTGTGTAAAAGCGGCAACATTTGTCCGGCGGTGTGACCGTCGCGCAGCAGCACCGAAATGCCGGGAATAATTTCTTCTTCTTTTTCAACAAAACACATCAGCTCGTTTTCGTGCAGCGGCAGAATGTTTTCGGCAAAATAGGCGGCAGCTTCGCGTTTATTGGGATTCATGGCCGATTCCCATTGCTTTTTGCTTACCCAGTGTTTTGCATTCGGACACACGATTTCTGATTCACCGCTCTGAGCGCGGATTACAGCACCACCGCAATGATCGTCGTGCAAGTGCGTAAAAATGACATCGGTTACTGAATCGGTCTTGTATCCTGCGTTTTGGATAGCATGTGCAAGCGAAGTGCGTTCAGAAATATATTTATACTGATAATATTTTTCATCTCTTTTATTTCCGAATCCGGTTTCGATCAGAACAAGCCGGTTCGAAGTCTCTACAAGCAGACAACGATTGGTAAGCGGAATGAGGTTGTCTTCGCCAACATCATAAAAGCGGCTCCAGATCGAGCGGGGGATTACACCGAAAGCAACGCCGGCATCTATTTTCCAGGCTTCGGTAATTATTTGAATAATTTTCATGTTGCAAAATTAATCAACTGAAAATAATTTTCCATACATCCTGAAGTCTTGATACCGGATTTATTTTTATCGAAAAATCTTTTTTGGGAAGAGCCTTATTGTTGGAAGCAGCAATGATTATATTTTTAAAACCAAGTTTGTCGGCTTCGGAAATGCGTTGTTCAATGCGGCTAACAGGTCTTATTTCGCCTGAAAGACCCACTTCGGCTGCAAAGCAGATTTTGCTGTCTATAATCATGTCGTGATACGAGGAGGCGAGGGCACTCACAACCGCAAGATCGACCGCTGGATCGTCAACACGGATGCCTCCGGTTACGTTGAGAAAAACATCATTCACACCCATGCGGAGGCCGCTGCGTTTTTCGAGAACGGCCAGCAGCATGCCCATGCGGCGCTGATCGAAACCATTGGCGCTGCGTTGCGGATTTCCGTAGGGGCTCGGGCTCACCAATGCCTGTATTTCGAGCAACAATGGACGAACACCCTCCATGGTTGTTGCAATGGCTGTTCCCGGTAAATCTATGGCGCGGTCTGAAAGAAAAACCTCCGAAGGATTGGATACTTCGCGGAGGCCACTGGCGGTCATTTCAAAAATACCAAGCTCAGAGGCAGATCCGAAGCGGTTTTTCAGCGTTCGAAGAATTCTGTATCCATGATGCCGGTCGCCTTCGAACTGCAGAACAGTATCGACGATATGTTCCAATACTTTGGGACCTGCAATGCTTCCGTCTTTGGTGATGTGTCCGATAATGAAAACCGGCACCCCGCTTTTTTTGGAATATTGCTGCAACTCTGCCGCGCATTCGCGAACCTGGCTGATGGTGCCGGACGATGATTCGATGCGGGCAGTATGCATGGTCTGGATTGAATCAATTACCAAACAGTCGGGCTGCATTTTTTCGCAGGCACCAATTATGCTCTGAACATCTGTTTCGGAGAGAAGATAGGTGCTGTCGTTTTTAACGCCAAGTCTTTCAGCGCGCATTTTGATCTGGTACAGACTTTCTTCACCGGAAACATACAGGGTTTTAATACTGGGATGCGTAATGGCCACCTGCAGCATCAGTGTAGATTTGCCGATGCCCGGCTCGCCACCAATAAGTATGACAGAGCCTTCAACCACGCCGCCACCCAGCACCCGATCGAGTTCGGCGTTATTAAGCGATTGACGTTTTCCGGATGAGTACTCTATTTCAGACAGCCTTTTTGGATCCTCCGATTTTGCAAAACCAACAGTTTTTGCAGGCTGAGCTGCAATAACTTCTTCAACCAGCGTGTTCCATTCGCCGCATCCGGGACATTTTCCGTTCCATTTGGGATATTGAGAACCGCAACTTTGACAAACAAATGCGGTTTTGGTTTTTGCCATTTTATTCTTTGATGAACTCTCTGTAAATAAACTCTCCGTCGGTGCGATTCAGAATGACCATCATTTCCTTATTGACAGTTAGTACTTCCCAGTCACCATTGTAAATCGGGTAGGTGCTTTGTTGCATGGTGATAATTGTTTTGGATGCACCGGCCTTTACCGAGTATTCTGCAGTGGCTATCGTGTCAAGTGTTGTTCCGCCAGTCGGACGGATAGTCATGTAAACCATTTCGCCCTGGAACTCCCACAATTCGAACCACGAGATTGTGGAATCCTGATCTACGCGGATTAGTCTCCATGTTTCGTCAATTTTGTCCTTTTTCATTTTTGTGCAGGAGCTGAAAGCGATGCCGGCAATAATCAAGGCAAATACTACGAAACTGTTAAGGTATTTCATTGAGTAAATGGTTTAATGTGCAAACATACAAAAATAATTAATTTCGGGAAATCAAAAATTGTTTGTTGCTTGCCAGTCTCCGGAGCCTCGCTGCCTCCTTCGATACTTTTCTTCGCTCCGCTTCGAAAAACTCATGATGACAGCGGGGCTCAGCGTGACAAGGGCGGGGCTCAGCGTGACAGCGTCGGGGCTTAGAAAACAGCGGCCTTGCTCATCACGTCAAACGTTACCACTTCTAAAATCAAAAATCTCACATCAAAAATCAAAAATCTTTTATCTTATATCATTCAGTGTTCTTTCTTTACTTCACACTTCTTCCTTCCTTGTTCCTTGTTCGATGTTCTTACATCACTTCTTCACTTCTCACTTCCTTGTTCCTTGTTCGATGTTCTTATGTATCTTTGCGCCGCATTAAAAAGCAATATGAAATTTTCTCTGCGGTCTTATCTGGAATTGCATTTCGTTGTGCTGCTGCTCGGATTCACAGGGATTCTGGGGAAGCTTATTTCATTGCCTGCACCGCATCTGGTTGTTTTCAGGGTTTTTATTGCCTTTGTTACGCTGTTTTTGTTTCTGAAAATCCGGAAGCAAAATCTTGTTTTGACCCGAAAACAAATATTTTCAGCAATTTCAATCGGACTGGTTGTGGCTGCACACTGGACAACTTTTTTCTACGCCATTAAACTTTCAAATGTCTCTGTAGCACTAGGATTGCTGGGTGTGGGATCGCTGTTTACCGCGTTGCTTGAACCGCTCATTTTGCGGCAACGATTTTCGTGGTTTGATATTGTTACTGGGATTTTTATCATTGTCGGCATTTATATCATTTTCCGTTTCGAGAGCCGCTATGTCGAAGGCATTATTTCCGCCATTGTCTGTTACTTTTTATCTTCTTTATTCAGTGTTCTCAACAAAAAGCAGCAGGAAAAAGTTCACCCTTCTGTTTTGAGCATGTACGAAATGCTGTTTGCGTTTATTTTTGCGCTGGGGGCACTTCCTTTTCTGATGCCTGAAGCGTTCAGCAATTTCTGGCCTGGCACTTCCGACCTGTTTTATCTTATTTTGCTGGGAAGTATCTGCTCGGCATATGCATTTACAGCTGCAATAAGATTCATGAAAGAAATGAGTGCGTTTTTTGTTGTGCTGCATATCAACCTTGAACCGGTCTATGCCATTATTCTGGCCTATCTGATTTTTGGTGAATCCGAACACATGTCTGTTGGCTTTTATGCTGGAGCTTCGATTATTTTTGCGGCAGTTTTTATTTATCCGTTTCTGAAAAAGCAGAAGAATATAAATCAATCATAAAATTTATTCAGGGCATTAAACATGCACCCGTTTTTAATATCTTAGTAAAAAATTATTTATGAAAACACTTACCCGCCTTTCAGCTTTGATGCTTTTTCTGATTGTTCCCGTGCTTTCATTTGCCCAGACCTGGGTAGAATATGAGTGGGAGGAATACAGTACTGAATTTAAAATTCCTTCAGATTTTGAAGTTACTGAGTCTTCTTCGGAAAAATTCAGCGCAACCAATGGAGCTATTCTGATGAGCATTTATCCACGGACCGACGAAAGTTTGACATGGGAAGAAATGGAAAATTCGTTAAGGACCTGGACAACAGAAAACGAAGTTCTTGTAAGCGGAGATATTGTTGAACTCGACGAAGAAAAAATGAACGGGTATTGGGGCGTATTGCTCGAAGGAACAAAGAATGACTACAATGTCGGCACAATGCTTATTGTCGATCCCGACTTTACCGATATCAGCCTTTATATCTGGGTTGCCTACGATGCCGATCAGGTCGATACCGTACTCGAAATGCTGATGTCGTTTACTCCGATGTGATTCGACAAAAATATTTTTTGAGAAATATACAATTCCGGTCCCGGTTTTCGTTTACCTTTATAACACAAATCTCATTAATTATGCCGAGCCCGAAATTTCTCATTCCGGTGATTTCTTTTGTTTTATTGTTTTTTTTCATGGATGCCAGGGCGCAGGAACTTGTTCCTACCGATGAAATGGCGCTGATCATTGTTGTGGTTCACCAGGAAGGGAAGCCCAATGCGGTTGGCGAAACTGTTACTTTTAAAAGCAAAAAAACGGGGAAATCATTTAGAGTTGTTACCGGTGCAGATGCCCAGGCCAAATTACTTTTGCCTGAAGGCGACGAATATGAAATGTCGTACAAGGATTTTTTTACCGAAAAAGATTACAGTGTGATGGAAGTTCCTTCGGAACCCGGCATTGCTACTTATGAAGTCGAAGTAATTTATGAGCCGGCCAAAATGTTTAAGCTCGAAAATGTCTATTTCGATTTTGGTAAAGCCACATTACGACCCGAATCTTTTCCTTCACTCGATGAACTTGCAGAACTGCTTAAGCTGAAACCAGCCATGGTTATTGAAATTGCCGGCCATACCGACGATGTGGGCGAGGATGCTTCAAATCTTACGTTGTCGCAACAACGATCAGAATCAGTCCGGAATTATCTGATCAGAAAAGGAATTGCCGCCAACCGGATTGTGGCCAAAGGCTATGGTGAAACAATGCCCGTAACTACCGGCACCAGCGACGAAGCGCGTCAGAAAAACCGCCGCACCGAAGTGAAAATACTTTCGCAGTAGCGAAAGATTTACGAGATGAGATTTGAGATATTAGATTTTTGAAGGATAGTGGTTGAAATTAGATTTTGAAACCAGATCCCAAATCAGATCTCAGATCTTAAATCAAAAATCTTATATCTTATATCACTCAGTTCCACACAAACAGCCACTTCACGCCTTTGTACAAACCAATAAAAATGTATCCGAGTACACCGGGTTGGGTGCGTTCCTGAATGGAGACATTGATGAGCGAGTAGTCGACCTGCTGATTGATATTTCTGAGCTGCACCTCGAGCAGATCGATTTCCTTATTCAGGCGCTCCAGCTCTTTTTCCACTTCCAGCGCGGCTTTCACGTCTTCGGCTTTAGCAAGAAGTTCCAGATATCGCTGTCGGGCTTTGTTTGCGTTGTCGAGCCGCACCGTCAGGTTGTTGTATTCCATGGTGATGTCTTCGCCGCTGATGTTTTTGTAAGTGACTTTTCCGAGTGTTTCAATTTCTTTCAGCGCGCTGTTCAGGTGTTCTGATTTCACCCGCACCGAAGTATAATTATTCGAGACAGAAACGGCATAGCCATCATATTTTTTTGCAATGGCAACAACGCTGGCGCTCGCCGAATCCGGATTTTTCACAGTGATACCAACACCTGCATTGTAAATGATCATCTGATCTTCGTTGAAGCCGGCCAGTTGATCTGATTCTTTTGTTGATTCACTGGATTTATAACCACCATCAAATCTGTAATTCACCGATTCGGAGCGGTAGGCGCGTGTTGGCGCTGCACAAGAGGCAAGCATCAGAACAGCCAGAATAAAAAGTGCTGTGTTTTTCATGGTTTGAATTTTAGTTCAAGATACGTAAAAATCAGAAATCCACAAAAAAGGTGTGCACAAAAAAACACCTGAATGGATGATCAGGTGTTTTCGGAAAAGGGATAATAAATTATTCGTTTCTTCCAAAGAGACGCAGAAGCATCAGGAAGAGGTTGATGAAGTCGAGATACAGACTGAGAGCGCTGAACACAGCCATTTTTCGACCGGCCTCGGGATTGGCCATGGCATATTCCGCGTTCTTTTTGATGCGTTGCATGTCATAGGCAATCAGACCTGTGAAAACGAGTACACCTACAATGGTGATGATGAAATCCATGGTGTCGTTTCGCATGAACATATTCACTACGCTGCCAATGATAATGGCTGTCAGTGCAATCATCAGAATGTTGCCGAATTTTGTCAAATCCATTTTTGTGGTATAACCGGCAATGGCCATGATGGCAAACATACCTGAGGTGACAACGAATGCCAGCCCAATGGTTCCGAGTTGGAATGCAAGAAAAATAAAGCCAAGACTGGCTCCCATCAAAGCTGAATACAAAATAAAAATTGCAGACATGGCTGTTGCTGAAAGCTTGTTGTATCCAAACGACATCAGAAGAACAAGGCCTAATGGTGCAAGCATAACTATCCAGCCAAGAATGGTCATTCCTGATTCGCTATACAAAAGACGAATCAGAGATTCCTGCGAGCCGAACAGAAATGAAACCACGGCTGTAATGAGCAGCGCTGCAAACATCCAGGAGAAAACTTTAGCAATAAAGCTGTTTTTGACACCTGCCTGTTCTTTGGTGAAAACATGCGGATCTGAATAATTGGTGTTGTTTTCCATATTTGTTTTTGTTGATTTTTTAATGAAGTTTTGTACTTATCAGCGTCATGAATTCCGCGCGGGTTTTATCGTTGCGGAATACGCCGGTAAAATCGGAAGTAGTGGTTATGCTGTTCTGTTTTTGAATTCCACGCATCATCATGCAGAGGTGATGAGCTTCAATAACAACGGCCACTCCAAGTGGTTTCAACACGTCCTGCAAACAGTCTTTTATTTGTGTTGTCAATCGTTCCTGTATCTGCAGTCGTCTCGAAAATGCGTCAACAATGCGGGGAATTTTACTTAATCCAACAATATAACCATTGGGAATATAGGCCACATGTGCTTTTCCAAAAAACGGGAGCATGTGGTGTTCGCACATGGAATACACTTCGATGTCTTTTACAATCACCATTTCGCGGTAGTCTTCGCGAAACATGGCTGACCGCAGGATCTGTTCAGGATTTGCATGATATCCATGCGTGAGAAATTGCATGGATTTGGCAACGCGTTCGGGCGTTTTCAGCAATCCTTCACGTTCCGGATCTTCGCCCAGATGTTTTAGGATTTCGGAATAGTGAACTTTCAGTTTGTTCAGCGTTTCTTCGTCGTAATGATCGATGCGGTAGTAACTATCGTCAGGGTAATTATCCATCAGATTTTCTTGTTTCATTACAGGGCTCATGGTTCTGTTTTTTTACCTGAAAATTATTAAGAATTATCACAGGTTTTTCCATGACCGCCACAGCTGCAACCAATAGACTCACCTGTTTTCGGGTCCTTGGTTGAGCATTGCTTTTTGAACTCACCGCCTTTTATTAAAAACATCTTTATGGCGATGCCGGCAACAGCCAGTCCCACAAGAGCAACGCAGATTAATATAACCACAAGTAGGTTCATGTTAATCGAGTTTGCTGAGTTTCACTGCAAGGTCGGCCAATCGCTGCGAGTAGCCATATTCATTGTCGTACCATGAAACAATTTTCACCATGTTTCCGCTAATGACCTGCGTAAGCAGTGAATCGAAAATAGATGAATGCGGGTTGTCAATGATATCGACACTAACGAGTGGATCTGTGGTGTATTCGAGAACACCCTTCATTGGGCCGTCAGCAGCGGCTTTCATGGCAGTATTGATTTCCTGGGCAGTGACAGTTTTTTTCAAAATAACCGTAAGGTCAACTACAGAGCCATCCGGAGTGGGAACGCGCATCGACAATCCGTCGAGTTTGCCGGTGAGTTCAGGAATCACAAGGCCTATTGCTTTTGCAGCACCGGTGCTGGTTGGGATGATTGAAACTGCTGCAGCCCGCGCACGGCGCAGATCTTTGTGCGGTGCGTCGAGAATAATCTGATCGTTGGTATAGGAATGAATCGTGTTCATCAATCCGTGTTCGATGCCGAAAGTGTCGTTCAAGACTTTAGCAACAGGAGCGAGACAGTTGGTTGTGCAGCTGGCATTGCTAACAAGGACATGTTCTTTGTTCAGCAGATTGTCATTAACTCCGATTACAACGGTAAGGTCAACGTCATCGCTTTTGTCGGCAGGAACACTCAGTGCCACGCGACGCGCACCGGCAGCCAGATGTTTCTGCAGATCAGCTCTGCTGCGGAAACGGCCGGTACATTCAACCACGATATCCACACCAAGTTCTTTCCATGGAAGATTGGCAGGTTCCTTCTCGGCATAGATGATGTATTTTTTTTCATTGACAGTGATGCTGTTTTCGTCAGCTATAACTGTTCCGTCAAAACGGCCGTGAACGGAGTCGTATTTGAGAAGGTGAGCGAGCGTTTTTGCATTAGTGAGGTCGTTTATGGCCACAACTTCCACATCGTTGTTTTTCAATAAAGCCTGAAAGGTAAGGCGTCCGATTCGGCCAAAACCATTTATTGCTATTTTCTTTTTCATGATAATGTTGATTTGTACTGCAAAAGTACAAAATTACTGCATTCATGAAATTTGCCGGAATTGTTAGTAGATAACAGTAATGCCGCCATCCCTTACATGAACAATTCCGCTCGGATCTCTGAATTGAAGCCGGAAAGCATAAACTGCATCAGGGACTACTTTACCATTGACATATCCATCCCATTCGAATGAAGGAACCGATGAATAAAACACCAGATTGCCCGTTCGGTCATAGATGCGGATAAAAAAGTCCTCAATCGGAAGATTAAGCCCGCTGAGATGGAAACGATCGTTAATACCGTCGCCGTTTGGAGAGATGGCGTTGGGAAAATACAGGGTGTAATCTGGTTTGATGGTGATTGTTTGCGTGATAGAATCTTTGCATCCGTCAGCATTTTCAACATAAAGCGTGACTGGAAATTCGCCCCAGGTATCCAAAGGATAAGTATGGGTGAATTCGGGGACTGAGTAAGTTGTGCCATCACTCATAATCCAGTTCCAAAGTACCGGCCCACCCTGCGAATTGTCGAAAAACTGAATAACCGGATTAAATGACGATGCATAGGGCGGCTGAGAGAAAAATGAAGCCACTGGACTGGGAATTACGGTCAGCTGAACGGTTGCTGTAGCAAAACATCCACTGGCGTTGGAGCCGGTGACTGAATAAGTAGTAGTAGTAGCAGGTGTTACCTGAAGCTGATCGTTCACTCCGCCCGGAGTTTGATCGAGTGTTGCATCGACCGGGTTGCTTTGCCAAAGGAACGCATCGGCTCCGTTTGCTGAAATCTGCGATGTTACTCCGGTGCACATTCTATCGGGTAGGGCTGTAGCTGATACAACAGGTTGTATGTTTACAAAAACGGTCACCGTGTCGCTGTCGGCACACTCTCCTAAGCCAGCTACAACGATATAGGTTGAATCCTGGGGTGGGGAAACAGTAATGCTTGCTTGGGTTGCTCCTGTATTCCAGATAACCGGGGCCGTTGTGACAGCGGTAAGTGTTGCATTCTGTCCTTCGCAAATGGTCTTGTCGGGCCCCGCATCAACATTGGCGATGCCCACAGTAACGGCAACGTTATTGGTTGCTGTATGATTGCAGTAGTCTGTAACGGTGACAACATACGTTGTTGTGGTAATTGGTGCAACCAGATGGTTTGTTACAGCAGGAAGTCCATTGCTCCAGCTATAGGTATAGGGTGGAACACCCATGCTGCCGAGTGCCCAAACAGCAACCGTATCGGCACATATCGAAGTGTCTGGCGCAATAAGCACGTTCATCTGGTCATAGTCCAGAATCATGATTTCAACAGTGTCGGATACTGTGTTGCAACTGATTTGATTTTGCAGAACCAGAATAATTGTTTCAAGACCTTCAACCAGTGTGTCCATGGTTGGACTGATGGTCAGGCAAACCGAGTCGGTGCCCGCAGGAATTGTGAGAGAAGCTGGAATGGTAGCATAATCAACACCATTGGTTGCGGTGCCAAGAATTGTATAATTGACCGTAAAATTCGTAGCCGGGGTGCTTGATAATGAAAAACAGGTTGTCACATCGTTGCAGCCAGCCTCCATGGCGAAGCTTCCGATAGTAGCATCATTTACATAGGTTGAAGCTACATTCAGTGTTGGGCTGGAGAAGCTGTTGGCTTCGAGAAAAACGCCGGAGTCCAAGTTATAATCAGCGACATCCCCGACAGCCAGTTTGATGTGGTATTGAACACAGGGAGTAACCAAAGCCCATGCGGTCAGCACGGTTGTAAAGCCGTCGAAAACAATTGTAGTTCCTCCCAGCCCTTCGTTATTTACGAAATACTGGCTGTAGGAGGTGTTGTTGACATTGTTAATTGTTACTGGCAGAGTCGTGTTGGGAATTTGCGCAATATTACGGCTGCTATAGCTTCATCCTGCCGGGTTTGGACCTGAAATAAAGAACCCAAACACATCGTTATAGTTTGTGCCAACCCATTCCAGATATTCCTCAGAACCAAATACATAACGAAATTTTATTGTGTCTGAAACCGGGATGAAGTCAAATTCAATTTTGGCGACATCGCTGATATTTGACGAAACCAGATTTTGCAGATTTGCATCTGTTCCACCATTGGTGATTTCGTCATTAAAATTAACAGCAGGACTACCAATAGGAAATGAGGTAGTGACAGGTATAACAAATCCAGTGCTCATCACAACTCCTGAAGTCAGTCCCAAATTGGTATTGGTTGCGCCAGTTGTAAATTTTGCTATTGATGTTGCAGCGCCGGTATACACAGCATTGCTGTAAGTAATACCAGAGCCAACAAGAAAATCAACATATTGTGAGGCCGTGAGGTTGGAAGTCACAGTGAGCTGCCCGTATCCTTTGATTCCGGATAGCAAGATTATCAGTGCAAAAAACATCCGGGATAGGAGTGTTTTCATTTTTGTTTATTTTAAAATTGTCAATGTTCCGTGATATTCTTTTGCCGGATGATGAACGCCGGCCATCTTTTTCAAAACGTAGAAGTGGGTGCCTTCTATGTAGCCGACAGAAATTTGAGCATTGGAGCTAAATAATGTCAACAACAGGCTAAAAAAAACAGTAATTCGTCTAAGAAACATGGTAATGAAAAATGGTTTGTCTGGCAAAGATATTATTTGCCAATGGAAAGTTGCATGGCAGTAGTAATAATTATTTGATTGGTGTAAATATTATGCTGAATTGCCAATGCTGCATCCATAGTTACGTCGATGGGTGCAGTCTGAAAATGGCGGGTTGTTGAAACATTTCACCATTCCGGCTAGCTATAATCCCGTGATGGGTTCGAAACCCTTCGAGGGAAAACAGACTCTAAATGGAATGTTTAAATTGTTATCTTTGTTTCAAAATCCACAACAATGAACGACGTACGCAACTACATTGAAAACAATAAGGAGCGCTTTCTGAACGAATTGTTCGACTTGATTCGGATCCCTTCCATTTCAAGTGAATCTGCTCACAAAAACGACATGATTTTAGCCGCAGAATATTGGAAAAAATCCATTCTTGATGCTGGTGCCGATTTTGCCGAAGTGAGCCCCACCACCGGAAATCCTGTGGTTTATGGTGAAAAGGTAATCGATCCATCTTATCCTACAGTCATTGTTTATGCCCATTACGACGTGATGCCGGTCGACCCGTTGTCGGAGTGGAAAACAAATCCCTTCGAACCGGTTATCATTGATGAAAAAATTTATGCCCGTGGCGCCGATGACGACAAAGGACAAGGTTTCATGCATGCCAAGGCCTTTGAATATCTCATGAAAAACAACTTGCTCAAATGCAATGTTAAATTCATGATCGAAGGCGAGGAGGAAATCGGAAGTCCGGCCATGGTGGAATGGTGTAAAAGCAACAAAGACAGACTGAAAGGGGATATTATTCTGGTTTCAGACACAGGAATGATTGCTGCCGATATTCCAAGCATCACTGTAGGATTGCGGGGATTGACCTACCTGCAGATAGAGCTTACCGGACCCAACCGCGACCTGCATTCAGGGCTTTTCGGCGGGGCAGTGGCCAACCCGATCAATATGCTTTCGAAAATGATTGCTTCGCTCACCGATGACAAGGGCAGAATTACAATTCCCGGATTTTACGATGATGTTGAGGTAGTGTCCGATGCAGAGCGGACTGCGCTGAATAAAGCGCCGTTCAGTGTCGATAATTATAAATCAGCCATTGATGTTGCTGAATTATTTGGCGAAGAGGGTTATACAACCCTGGAAAGAACCGGCATTCGTCCAACGCTGGACATGTGCGGCATCTGGGGCGGATATACAGGAGAAGGCTCAAAAACGGTGCTTCCGTCAAAAGCGTATGCGAAGCTATCGGCACGTTTAGTTCCTCATCAGAATAACCATAAAGTGGCAGAGCTGATCAAAGCACATCTTGAAAATATTGCTCCGGCTTCAACAAAAGTTAAAGTGGACATTCTTCACGGTGGGCAGCCTTATGTAATGCCAATTGAAGGAAAAGCATATCAGGCAGCGGATGCGGCACTGACCGAAATTTTCGGAAAGCGGCCTGTTCCAACCCGCAGTGGAGGCAGTATTCCGATTATTGCCACTTTTGAGGAGATTTTGGGTGTGAAATCGTTGCTCATGGGATTTGGACTTGAGTCCGATGCCATTCATTCGCCAAATGAAAACTTTCGGGTCGAAAATTTCCTGAACGGAATAGAAGCCATTGTGCGCTTTTATCTCAACTTTCAGAAGCAGGAAAATGCCTGATTTCTGCCTGGAAAATAATAACGGAAAACCGAAAAGCAAAAAATAAGTACTTTAGCCACATCAACAAAACGGAATCATGGTAAATAATCTGGGTAAGGAAAACTCAATTGTGAATCAGTTTATCAGCGAGCTGCGGGATGCTGAGATTCAACAGGACAGCATGCGTTTCAGAACTAATCTGGAACGTTTGGGCGAAATTTTCGCCTACGAAATCAGTAAAAAAATCAGCTATGTTCCCCGTCAGGTAACAACCCAGCTCGGCGAAGTTGATGTTCCTGTAGTTGACAAATGGCCCGTGCTTGCTACCATTATGCGTGCAGGTTTGCCTTTTCATCAGGGTTTTCTGAATATTTTTGATAAGTCCGAAAGTGCGTTTATTTCAGCGTTCCGGAAACATCATAAGGACGGCCGCTTTACCATTCAGGTGGAATATGTCAGTTGTCCCGATATTGAAGGGAAAACACTCATAATTGCAGACCCAATGCTTGCTACAGGTTCATCGCTTGTGTTGTCGGTTAAGGAATTGTTCCAATTCGGAATGCCCGAAGAAATTCATGTGGCAACCATAATCGCCAGTACGCAGGGCATTGAATATGTTCGCCAGCATCTGCCGCACCGCAAACTGAAGATCTGGGCAGCCGCGGTGGATGAAGAGCTGACGGCCCACGCCTACATTGTTCCGGGGCTGGGTGATGCAGGCGATCTTGCCTATGGCCGCAAAGACTAAATTCCTGATATGTTAAACATACTGTTTCTCACAAACAGGTTTTACGAATATCTCTACGTTGTTGCCATCAGCACCTACAAGTTTCTGTTTGCAGGACCTGTTGCGGTGGCAAGCGGCTTTAATTACTGGGAAATTTCTTTGTGTCTTGCGCTGGGTGGCATTATTGGTTTTATTGTGTTTTACTGTTTTTCGGCGGAAATCATTTTGGTTTTCAACCGATTGTTTCAGAGAGGCGTAAAAACACCCAGGACTGGCTGGATTAAAAGGTACCGCAGACAAGTGCGTTTACGAAAATTGGGGTTTCCGATGCTGATGATTTTTGGCCCGGCAATACTTTCGATTCCTCTCACTGCGTTCATTGTCCGGCGGTGGTTCAGGAATACAAAGTATATATTTGTTTACTTTTGTGTATCGGTTGTTTCCTGGGCTTTCATTTTTGGTACACTGGCCTGGCTTAATATTGTGTAGATGAATCTAAAAATAATAGGCGAAAGCTTTAATATTGCTGTTCGATCGGTACGAAGCCATTTGCTGAGGACCATTCTCACTGTGCTTATTATTGCCTTCGGAATCATGGCGCTCATCAGCATTTTAACAGCCATCGAGTCCATTAAGTTTTCGCTCAGTGAAAATTTCACCCGTATGGGGAGCAACACTTTCACTATTGTTGATACTCAGATGCGCGGAGGTCCGGGTGGAGATCATAACGACCGGGTGGAATTTGAAGATATTTCGTGGGATCAGGCAACTGCTTTCAAAGACAGATATCAGTTTCCTGCGGTAGTGTCTATTTATACGCACGCATCTGGTACTGCGACCGTCAGGTACAATCTCGAAAAATCAAATCCCAACGTTGGCGTAATGGGAATTGATGAAAATTATATGGTCACCAGTGGCCAGGAAATTGAAAAAGGACGTGGTTTTTCGCGGCACGAAGTGAATATGGGCCGAAATGTAACCGTGATTGGCAGCGACGTGGCGGAAATTTTATTCCCGACGGGCGAAAACCCGGTTGGCAAGCAGATTTCGGTAGGTCCGGTCCGCTTTGTAGTTGTTGGAGTCATGAAAACCAAAGGCAGCAGTTTTGGTTTTTCCGGCGATAATTCATGTCTGGTGCCCGTTACAACCGTGCGTCGCTATTTCAGCAGCTCAGATGTTTCGTTCAGAATCAATGTGATGCCGACAGATACAAAATTGCTGGATGCTGCAACAGGAGAGGCTACAGGCATATTCAGAACTATTCGTAAACTTAATGTCGGGCAGTCCGACAATTTCGAAATCCGGAAAAGCGACAGCATGGTTAATATGTTGCTCGAAAATTTGCGCTATGTGACCCTGGCGGCAACGCTTATTGGTCTTATTACACTCATGGGTGCATCTATCGGATTAATGAATATAATGCTTGTTAGTGTGTCGGAACGGACGCGCGAAATTGGCGTTCGAAAAGCAATGGGTGCCACGAGTGTGGCCATCCGGAACCAGTTTTTGATTGAAAGCATAGTGGTAGGCCAAATGGGCGGACTACTTGGAATTTTTCTGGGTGTGCTTGCCGGCAATGTTATCAGTATTTTTCTCGACAGCAATTTTATTGTTCCGTGGGGATGGATTATTCTGGGTTTTACGCTCACGCTTGCCGTTGGAATTCTTTCCGGAATCATACCCGCAAACAGAGCGGCGAAACTTGATCCCATCGAATCGCTGCGATATGAATAGCCGGTTGTTGACATATTGCCTGATTGCGGTGCTGCCCTTGGTGCTGATGCTCGAAGGCTGCAGCACCACGCGCCGTCATCCGGGTAAAATCTTGCTGGCTGACACAAAATTGATTATCGATAACAACGCCTTGGATTATTATGATCTTGACGGCCTGATCAGGCAGCACGAAAATCGTCGGTTTGTAGGCATGCGGCTCCATACAGGCGTTTACAACCTGGGTGAATCGATGAAGGATCGCACGGCAAAAAAAGAAGCCAGAATAAAAAAGAAAATCCAGAGAAAAAAAAGCAGACATCCGAATAAATACATCAACGAGCAGAAAGAGCTTGAAAAAGCAAAACGCGGAATGCGCAGCTGGCTTATGAATACGGTTGGCGAAGAACCTGTTTTTCTCGATTCCGGCCTCACCCGGCAAAGCGTTTTGCAGATGGAATTGTATTGCAAAAAACATGGATTTTTCAATGCTGAAATACAAGATACCGTTGTATACAACAGAAAGAAAAACAAAGCAAAAAAAGTTGAATACCGCATTTTAGCTGGCATTCCTTTCACTATTAAAAACATTGATTTTGTATCGGCCGATCCAAACATCAGTTCCTATCTGATTTCCGAAAAGAAAAACTCACTCATTCAGACTGGAGAAATATACAACGAAGATGTGCTGGAAAGTGAACGTATCCGCATCAATGATGATTTGAAAAATCTTGGATATTTTGCCTTCAGTCAGTCTTATATTCGCTACGAAGTAGATTCGGGCCTCGGCACCAATCAGCTCAATATAAAAGTGATTATCAATCGTCCGTTTGTACAGACTAAGGATTCAACTGCGTTTTACAATCACCGGAAATACAAGGTCCGGAAAATTTCCGTCTTTCCGGATTTTTCAGTCACCGACGAAGGGAAAATGGTTTATGACACGCTGGCATTTGTAAAACACCTGCGCAACAAAACAGAAACTGATACGATATATTTTCTTTTCCAGGATCGTATGCGGGTGAAACCAAAGGTTATTGCCCGAAAAATATTCATTCGCACCGGTAATTATTTCAATCTGAATAATGCCAACAAAACACAGGCTGAACTTAGCAGTCTGAACATTTTCAAATACATTAATATCCGCTTTGTACCCGACACAGCCGCGATCAGTCATGGTCAGCCTGTGCCCCTCGATGCCATTGTCGAACTTAGCTTGTCGCCCGTGCAGGCAATTAATGTTGAGGTCGAAGGTACCAACTCCTCCGGAAATCTTGGCACAGCCGGCAATCTGGTGTATAAAAACAGAAATTTGTTCAGAGGTGCCGAGCAGTTCAATTTTAAATTCAAGGGAGGTCTTGAGTTTCAGAAGACAATTTTTGAGGAGGAAAATGATGTCATCAACGGGCTCCCTTTCAACTCAGCCGAAATCAGCTCAGAAGTTGGCCTGACAACTCCCGTAAACAGTCGTTGGTTTACACAGAGCAGCCATCCGATGCTGAAGTACACAACTGGCTTTAGCTATCAGCTGAGGCCCAATTACGAGCGGTATATCAGTCACCTCAAGGCATCGCTGGAGTGGAAAGAGTCGGCAACAACGGTAATGCAGTTTTATTTGCCGATCAATCTTGTGCGCATTTTGCCGGATTCATTGTTTGCAGAGCGAATTTCGCAGTTTTCGAGAACCATCCGTTACAGCTACGAGGATCACTTTATTCCTGGATTTGGCTTCACAATGGTCTCAAGCAATCAGGCCCTTCGGAAAAACAAACCTTTTACGTATAAGAAAATTACGTTTGAGCAGGCCGGGGTAACGTTGTGGATGGGAAATGGCTTCAATAGCTGGCGTCAGGGCGAAATTTTCCGGGTACTCGGCATCAATTATTCACAATATGTCAAGCTGGATATTGATGTTCGCTATTACAAACCCTGGCTGAATGAGACTATGTTTGTGAGCCGTGCGTTTTTTGGCATTGGCTTGCCATATGGAAACAGCAGCCTGTTGCCTTTCGAAAAAAGCTATTCCGCCTCCGGCTCCAACGATATCCGGGCATGGAAATTCCGTTCCCTGGGGCCAGGTACTTATTCCGATACAGCCGATTTTGAGTTTGACCGGACCGGTGACATAAGTCTGGTGCTGAATTTCGAATACCGTTTTCCAATAATCAGCTGGTTCAATGGAGCCTTGTTTGTCGACGCTGGCAATGTGTGGCTCAAAAATGCCAGCGATGAGTTTCCGGGAGGCGAATTTAAATTGAATTCATTTTATAAGCAATTTGGTGTCGGCACAGGGTTCGGCCTCCGCCTTGATTTCGATTTTTTTATATTCAGAATTGATGCTTCCTTCCCATTAAGAGATCCTTCATCACCAGCAGGTGAAACGTGGGTTGGATTTGATAAGCCTTTCAATGGAACCACCCTGAGCTTTGGTATTGGTTATCCGTTCTGAGCCAAATGGTTTTTTGGATGATTTAAATCAGGTGAAGAAGCGTAATTTTAAAGCATTCTTAATTGATCTCATTTAAAATGCTTTTCATACTTTTGCGCCAAATTTAAACTCTGCTCGTTATGGACATGTTTTTACTAATGGTCATTGTGTTCGTGCTTGGTTATCTTGCCATCGCACTTGAACACCCTCTTAAAATTGACAAAGCCGCTTCTGCCCTTTTGATTGGTTCTTTAACCTGGGTCGTTTACATCTCAGGCGCATTCGATATTTTTTCCAGTGGTGCAAGCACTGCATGGAACGACTATTTTGCTGCAAACCCCGATGCCAATACAGTTGAAGGCATGCAGCATTTTATTGTTCACAATCAGATCATTGAGCATCTGGGTGAAATAAGCGAAATTCTTTTCTTCCTACTCGGTGCAATGACGATTGTTGAAATCACCGATCAGCACGAAGGTTTTAAAGTAATTACCGACCGAATCAAAACCACTCATAAAGTAAAACTGCTCTGGATTATCAGTTTTATTACTTTTTTCCTTTCAGCTATGCTTGACAACCTCACAACAACCATTGTGATGGTAGCCCTGTTGCGAAAACTAATTGGTGATAAACACACCCGTTGGTTCTATGCCAGCATGGTTGTTCTGGCTGCAAATGCCGGCGGTGCATGGTCGCCCATCGGCGATGTCACAACCATTATGCTCTGGATTGGCGGACAGGTAACAACAGTCAGCATTATTGTTGGTGTTTTCCTTCCCAGCCTTGTTTGTATGGTTATTCCGCTTAGCTTGCTTAGTTTCACCATGAAAGGGAACGTAACAAGACCTAAAATTGATGAAAGCAAAAAATCGAAAACAACATCTTTCGAACGAAATTTAATGTTGGCGCTAGGAGTAGGTGGATTGTTGTTTGTTCCGGTTTTTAAAACCATTACGCATTTACCTCCGTATATGGGCATGCTGCTCAGTTTGGCCATCATCTGGATGATTACCGAAATTCTGCATTTGAAAAAACCAAAAGAAGACAAGCTCAGTGTAGCTACCATCCTAACAAAAGTTGATGTTCCGACCGTGCTCTTCTTCCTTGGAATTTTGTCTGCGGTTGCCGCATTGCAATCTGCTGGTCAGTTAAGTGTTTTGGCGCAGGCACTCGACGATTCTTTAGGCGATGTTTATTTGATTGGTGGTGCAATCGGAGTTCTTTCGGCTGTGGTTGATAATGTTCCGCTTGTTGCCGGCGCCATGGGTATGTACCCAATAGCCGAACCCGGTGCAACGGGCTATCTGGCCAATTTTGTGCAGGATGGCTTGTTTTGGGAATATCTTGCCTATACGGCAGGAACCGGTGGCAGTATGCTCATCATTGGCTCTGCTGCAGGTGTTGCCGCCATGGGGCTTGAAAAAATTGATTTCATCTGGTATATGAAACATATTTCCTGGCTTGCATTGCTGGGGTATTTGGCCGGTATCGGTGTTTATGTGCTGGAGCATATGCTGATAGGATAATAAAAAGTTGTTTAAAAAAAAGAGGCTGAAATTTTCAGCCTCTTTTTTTTGGTTCATTTGTGAGCGATGATTATCAAAATTTCTGAACAAACCGATAACCAATTGAGGGCTCAGTAATTAGAATTTTCGGATGATTGGGGTCGTCTTCAATTTTTTTGCGGATTTGCCCTACAAAAACGCGCAAATATTGTGATTGTTCTGCATAGGTAGGTCCCCAGATCTGTTTTAAAATAAATTGATGTGTCAATACCTTGTTGCGATTGCTCGCCAAGAGCGTCAAAAGAGAATATTCTGTTGCTGTAAGTTTAACCGGCTCGTTGTTTTTTTTCACTATTCTGTTTGCTAAATCAATAAAAAGATCGGCTGCTTGAATTATATGGTTTTGATCTTTTTTTGCGACCTGCCGCAGCAAATTGCGGATGCGCGCCAGAAGTTCGCCTGTTCTAAATGGTTTAACAAGATAATCGTTGGCGCCTAAGTCAAGTGCCGACACTATTTCATTTTCAGAATCGCGACCCGACAATATAATTACTGGCGAAAAGAACCATTCACGGAGTCCTTTCAAAACATCCTTTCCGTCTGAGTCAGGCAGACCCAGGTCGAGCAAAATCAAATCTGGAGGTCTGCTTGAGGCCAGTTGAATTCCTTCTTTTCCTGTAGAAGCTTCAATAACGGAATAACCAGCGCTGTATAGTGTTAGCTTTAACAGCCTTCGAATCTGGATTTCATCATCAACAACCAGAATACATGGCTTATTCATCATCATTTTCCCTCCATTCTGTTGTTTCAACAGGAATATTCAATTGTACACTGGCTCCTCCATTTGCATTGTTTGAAAGGTTCAGAGTGCCACCATGCATGGTCAAAAATCCATTTACTATGGATAATCCCAGGCCAAGACCTTCATTTTTGTTTTTCTGGACAATGTCGTTTTTTTGCAAATCAATATTCGTAAAATTGAATCCCGGGCCATCATCTTCAACGGTTATTTTGAGAAGCTTGTTGCTAAAATCAGCTGTCACCTCTACCATGGATTTGTCCGGGGTGTGTAATACAGCATTATGAATAACATTATAAAGGGCCTGTTCGATTAAACCGAAATCAAGTTTGACTAAAAGCATTTTTTTAGGAAGCACTACGTTGATATTTCTATGGCTGAAATTTTCAGGTATTCGGTTTATTGCAGTATAAACAAGCTCGGTCACATCACACCATGTTTTGTTAGCCCTAAGAAATCCTGATTCAATGCGCGACATATTCAACAGGTTTTCCACTAACTGATTCAGCCGCTCTCCTGCAGTTAACACTTCGCGATTTAACTCGATCCTTTCTGTATCAGTGATGTTGGTGTCGGGGTTTAAAATATTTTCGCTAACACCAATGATGGTGGTGATAGGTGTTCTCAGTTCATGTGAAATTGATCTGAATAAGGTGTTGTAAAAGCCAAGTCGTTTAAGTTTTTCCTCTTTAAGCATAGCCTGTTTTTCAATTCGGCGAATTTGAGAAGTGAAAATACCATTAAGCAAAACAACAAGAAAATACATGCTAAGCATGAGCCCGTCTTCGGTTGTTATCGGATGAAATGAAAGAAATGGAGGAATGAAAAAGAAATCCCAAATAAAAACACTTATCACTGCAGAAACCAGCACTGGCCATACTGTGAAAACCATTGAAAGTATGGAAACCGTAAAAAGAAGTATCAACGCAATGCTTTTGTATCCAACCCAACCACTCAGAAAGTAGCAGATTATTGAGACAATAATGATTATCGAAACACTCAATGTGAATTGTTTCCACAACTGCATTTTCGTAAATGTGCGCATGCCAGGCCAATTTGAAATGCAAAGATACAAAAGCAAAGCTGTTTATCATTTTGGTTGCATCTGAGTGTATAAGGATTTTATAAAGATTTATTTTGAAGCTGTTTTGCTTAAAATCTGCATCTAATTTTGCAGACTGAAACAACTTTTCTCTGTGTCAATTTAAAATGAGGATTATGAACCTTTTTAATTTACCAAAAAGCGAAAGCAAACCGTTTACTGGAAAAACACTGGTCGGTATTCTTGCAACCATGTTGCTTTTAATGGTGCCCGTTTTTTCTTTTGCGTCAGGTGGAGGCTCATCATCGGCTGACATGCCTAATATTGGCGGTATCCGCATCGAGTTTTTCCTGTTTGCTGCAACCCTTCTCTGTGTTGCCATTTTTCATGACCACACTTTTTATGTAGCACTGACGGGGCTTGCAGTCATTCTGGGTTACAAATTAATCATGGACTCCGGTTTTAATTTCTTTGAACATTTCATCGGAAATCAGGAAACCAATCCATTTTTGGAGCAAATCACAAACAAGGAATCCCGTGTTGGTGAATGGGGAATTATGTTGAATCTGCTTGGTCTTCTGCTTGGATTTGCCGTGCTTGCAAAACTGTTTGAAGAATCAGGCGTGCCAGATAGACTTCCGAATATTCTCCCCAACAATTTCATGGGTCCGTTCATGTTGTTGGTTATGATATTTTTTCTTTCATCATTCCTTGATAATATTGCTGCGGCTCTGATTGGGGGCACCATTGCCCTGGTCGTGTTTAATAAAAAAGTACACATTGGTTATCTTGCTGCTATTGTTGCTGCCTCGAATGCCGGGGGTGCTGGCTCTGTCATTGGTGATACAACCACCACCATGATGTGGATTGACGGCGTAAATTTTGTTGAAGTTCTTCATGCATTTATTGCTGCTGGAACTGCTCTTATCATTATTGCCTGGTTTGCCGCACATCAGCAGCACAAATATCAGCCAATTATGAAAAGCTCGTCGGAAGGTACAAAAATCAAATATGGCAATCTGTTTACCGTACTAATGATTCTGGCCGGAGCAATCACAACCAATGTAATGTTCGATATGCCCTGGCTGGGAGTGTGGGTGGCTTTGGTTATTGGAATGATTTTCTGCAAAGTGCCATGGGGCGAGGTTTCTGGCTCTATCAAAGGTTCGATTTTTCTGCTTTCACTTGTTCTCTGTGCCTCGATGATGCCGGTTGACACCCTTCCCGAAGCTCATTGGAGTACCGCATTTATTCTTGGATTTATTTCGGCAGTATTCGACAATATTCCTTTGACAAAACTCTGTCTCGATCAGGGCCATTACGATTGGGGTATGCTTGCCTATGCTGTTGGATTTGGTGGTTCAATGATCTGGTTCGGCTCTTCGGCTGGTGTTGCCATTACCAACAAATTCCCCGAAGGTCGCAACGTTATGCTGTGGCTGCGCAAAGGCTGGCATGTAATGTTGGCTTACATTGTTGGATTCTTTGTTCTTCTGATTGTCTGGGGCTGGCAGCCAACAAGCAACAATGAGCATAAGGAACCGGCTACTGAATGTTCTTCACCCAATTGCAAAGTGGCTATTGAAAAGAAAAGTCGTGCAGGTATAGAACTCACTCCTGAACAGCAACAGTATTTGGATGAAAATCCTGACATTTCTACTTATCCGGAGAAATAATCATTAAAGGAATAATTGTTTTCCTAAAAAAAAAGAGGAGCTTAATACAGCTCCTCTTTTTTTTCTACATTTGAACCCTCATTATTTTTGAGTGAAGACAATCAAGGTATCGTTTATTCTGATTTTCTTTCTGCTTTCAGTGGTTGGCGGACAATATCTGCTATATAAAACCTATCGCTTTCATTTGCGTAATCAGGCCAAACAATCACTCCGCGAAATGGCCGCAGAAAATGCTGAGGTCCTTGCGTTTTCAAAAAAAGATTTTCGTCATGGGCTTCCTTTTATCAGAGTCGCAGATAAGGACGATGAAATTATTTTTCTTGGGGAATTCTTCGATGTAAAAAACATGAAGGTAAGCAGCGACAGCATTTTTCTGTATGCTTACCGCGACTCGAACGAAAAACATCTTGTAGCGCAATTCGAAAAATCGGCCCGCGAAAACGATCAAAGCCCGCTCGCCATGCTGCTTCATCAATTCTCGGGAATTTTTACTTTCATCTCTGGTGTAAATGAAATATCCTTTCCATTCAGGAACACATGTGATTTTGAATTTCTTCCTGTCGCAGACAAAAATTACGATTATTTAGCTGAAGCTGAAAGCCCGCCTCCTCGCTTGATTTGATTCTGTTATTGCATTTTGTCCGGAGGCACATTTCTGCCTTTCCGGAATAATTTCTTTATTAATCAAATCAGAAAGAATAATGAACAAAATTGTATTGTTTTTTGCAGGCATATTACTAATGTCGTGTCTGCAGGCTCAGGTGGTCACAGTCAAAGACCGTCTGTCCGGGTTGCCACTCGACCTGGTTACGCTCACAAGCGCTCAGCCCCATGCCTTTGCTGTAACCAATCCAGATGGTCAAGCTGATATCAGAGCGTTTAAAGGAGTGGAGAAAATTGAAATCCGTATCCTCGGATATAAAACCGAAACCATGAGCTACGCTCAGATTGAAGCGGCTGGTTTTGTTGTTACGATGACACAAACGGGCATCAACATCGATGGTGTTGTTGTATCAGCTACCCGCTGGAATCAGGTTTCATCGGGTGTTCCGTCATCGATTGTTTCAATTTCGCCCAAATCGATTGCGTTGCAGAATCCGCAAACAGCCGCCGATTTGCTGGGCTCATCGGGAAAAGTGTTTATCCAAAAAAGTCAGCAGGGTGGCGGAAGCCCCATGATACGCGGCTTTGCGACCAACCGCTTGTTGTACACGGTCGATGGAGTTCGCATGAATACGGCTATTTTCCGTTCAGGCAATATTCAGAATGTAATTTCGCTCGATCCTTTTGCTGTTGAAAATACCGAAGTCTTTTTCGGGCCAGGTTCAGTTATTTATGGAAGCGATGCCATCGGGGGCGTGATGAGTTTTCAAACGCTGACGCCCAAGCTTTCGATGACCAATCAGCCCTACACCAGCGGAAAAGCTGTGATGCGTTATTCTTCAGCAAATAATGAAAAGACCGGTCATTTCGACGTGAATGTTGGCTGGAAAAAATGGGCGATGCTCACCAGCATCAGCACGTTTGATTATGGTGACCTGAAGATGGGAAGCCATGGCCCGGATGAATATCTGCAGCCATATTATGTGCAGCGCCAGGACAGTGTGGACCGCATCATGACCAACAATGATCCGAGGGTGCAAACACCGACAGGGTTTTCACAAATGAACATGATGCAGAAAGTTCGCTTTTCGCCCAATGAAAAATGGGACATTCAGTATGGTTTTCATTATTCCGAAACCTCTGAATATTCGCGCTACGACAGGCTTATACGGTACAAGAACGGTTTGCCGCGCTATGCTGAATGGAACTATGGCCCTCAGAAATGGATGATGAATAATCTCAGTGTTTCGTACAACAAAAAAAATAAAGTGTTTGATCAGTTGTCGCTGAGAATTGCTCAGCAACATTTCGAGGAAAGCCGCATCAGCCGAGATATAAACAAGCCAACCAGAGAAACAAGAATTGAAAAAGTGGAGGCGTATTCTGCAAATCTCGATTTCAACAAAGGCATCGGAAAGAAGAATACTTTGTTTTATGGTGCTGAAATGGTCTGGAATGATGTGACTTCAATTGGCTTTGATGAAAATATCGAAACCAGTATTGTACAGGATGGACCTACCCGTTATCCGCAGTCAGTTTGGGCTTCCTATGGAGTTTATCTGACAGATCAGCATAAGTTTTCTGACAAATTCATGTTGCAGGGAGGTTTCAGATACAGCATGTATCAACTGGATGCAACTTTTGATACTACCTTTTATCCTTTCCCGTACACCACCACGCAACTCAATAAGGGTGCGGTTACCGGTAGTGTTGGATTTGTGTTGCGTCCATCAGACAAATGGGTGGTTACTGCAAATATTGCAAGCGCTTTCCGTGCACCAAATGTCGATGATATGGGAAAAGTGTTTGACTCCGAACCGGGCTCAGTCATTGTTCCCAATCCTGATCTGGAGGCGGAATACGCATATAATGCCGATCTTGGTGTGTCGAAAGTTTTTGGAGAATTTCTGAAAGTTTATACCACCGGCTACTACACGATTCTGCAAAATGCAATGGTCCGTCGCGATTTTCAATTAAATGGACTTGACAGTATTTTGTACAATGGCGAATTAAGCCAGGTGCAGGCCATACAGAATGCCGCGGTAGCCAATGTTTACGGTGTGCAGGCAGGCGTTGAAATCAAGCTCCCGAATGGCTTTGGTTTTGAAACGGATTATAATTTTCAGGTAGGCGAAGAGGAACTGGATGATGGCACTACAAGTCCGTCGCGTCACGCAGCACCGCGTTTTGGTGTGACAAGACTGGCCTATCATTCCGGCAAACTCGATTTGCAGTTATATGCGAATTATTGCGCCGAAGTTTCGTATGAAAATCTTCCCGAAGAGGAAAAAGGGAAAACCGAAATCTATGCTATAGATGATAACGGAAATACATATTCACCTGCATGGTACACCGTCAATTTTAAAGCGATGTATCAGCTGAATACTACTTTTGCTGTTAGCGCTGGATTGGAGAATATTACAGATCAGCGCTATCGTCCATATAGCTCTGGTATTGTTGCGCCGGGACGTAATTTTATTTTGTCGCTCCGGGCAAATTTTTAAAAATTTCTAATTAAAAAAAAGGCTCGCAATTTTGCGGGCCTTTTTTTTAGAAAACAATTTGCGCCTATCTTGCAAACGCTTTTATCCATGCGCATTTATCGCCGCTCTGAACTTCTATCAGAATAACACCTTTTGCATTTTCCTGCAAAACAGAAGTGCCGTTTTTATCTGTTGTATAGAATTGCTGTATAAGCCGACCATCCGATGAATAAATGCTGATCAGACTATTTTCTGCAGGCAACATCCAGTGCAGATTTCCATCGTTTGCAAAAACTTTCGCCCAGTCACTTGTTTCGTCAAAACCTATATTCTGATAATTGATTGGAGTGGAGCAACCTGTGCATTGGCCTGTATTATTGGCGCAAAGCATATAAGTGCCGGGCTGAGTTGCAGTATATGATTGTCCTGTTGCACCGGGAATAGTATCTCCATAAAGAAACCACTGATAATGGCTGAAAATCAGCGGTGAGGTGAACACAGAGTCATTGGTGATATTTACAAAAACATTGGGCACCGGCATAATGAAAAACTGAATGGAGTCTTCGCCAACACATCCATTAGTGTCTGTATAAGTAAGAGATACCCACATGTTTGTAGAAGGTGAAATAGATGGATTTGGATCGGTTGCGTTGGATACAACGCCAGCCGGACTCCACAGACAATTTGTAAACGCTGTGTTGACGCCTGGCTGCATGGAAGCGCCGTTGCAGAGATTGTAACTGGTAGCACTTATGGCATTCATGGCTTCAGTGCTCACCAATATGTCGAGCCCAGCTGAAATCAGAATTGAACTGTCGGTATATCTAATCGGATAATTCCCTGCGGCAAGATTCTGCAAAGTATTGCTGGTAGTGTATGTCGCACCATTATCATAGCTGAAGTAAACCGGTCCGTTGATGGTTCCGACATTCAGCGTTAAAGAACCGTCATTGTTTCCACAATGGGCTGGAGTGGTACTTTGACTTTGGAAAACGATGGTCTGAATTTTTGAAACTCCGCCTGCAGTGCCAATCCAAACGAATCCGTCGGAGTCAATTATTGCACTGGTTTGTGTAGCTGAAACAAGCCCGGCGGAGGTTCCGTAAGTTGTGAACACTCCATTGCGAAAATGGCTGGTTCCGTTACCACTGGTGGCAATCCACATGCGGCTTTTAGCATCTGATACAATTCCTCTGACATCGTTATGCGCAAGACCGTCTGTCGTTGAATAGGCCGTCCATATTGTTCCGTTCCATTTGTACAATCCACCTCCGATGCCCATGCTCGGGAGTGATCCAACCCAGATGTTTCCGTCGGCATCGGTGGTTGCAGACTGAACCTGATCTCCGTTGGTGTTAAAACCGTTAAGGCTGGTGTGGCTTGTCCAGACTGTGCCGGAAAATTTACTGACACCAGTTGCGGTTCCGAACCACATGTTGCCTGAAAGATCTTGGGTAATTGCAAGAACAGTATTGTGTTGAAGCCCGTCTGTTGTTGTGTAGTTGGTGAAACTGACGCCATTGTATTTGCTTACTCCGGCCGAATTACCAATCCAGATGTTGTTGGCTGCATCTGCGTAAACACAGCGCAGGTCATTGGTTGGCAGTCCTTGTGCCGTAGTATAGTTGGTAAATGTGGTGCCGTTGTATTTTGAAAGACCTGCCGTTGTTGCAATCCAGACATTGCCAAGTCCATCCACATCAATGCCTTTGACATTGTTGCCAATCAAACCTTCGGTGGTGGTCAGGTTTGTCCAGTTGCCACCGCTGAATTTTGACATTCCGTTTGCCGCGGTTCCAATCCACATGTTTCCGCTATTATCTGCTTTTAAAGATGTAATATTGTTGCTGCTGAGTGCACTATTCGAACTTGTGTAATTGGTTACGGAATGGTTTTGAGCAAATAGCCCAACGGTGGTCACTGTCAGAAGTATAAAAAACAAGTTTCTCATAAGGTGATTTTTTGAGTTAGATTCAAACAAAGGGATTTTGTTTAAGCAACGTCAAAAATACTAATTTTGAAGCATGAATGTAATGTGGCTTGTACTTTTGAGCATCGGTTTATGCTTCGATACGCTGGCAATCAGCATTTCCATCGGAATTAATGATCGTAAAGTCCGGTTCGGACAGGCTGTTCGCATAGCATTTATTATGGCTGTGTTTCAGGGAATAATGCCTGCATTGGGATGGCTTGGCGGCATGTCGCTCGAACAATATATAGCACCGGTAGATCATTGGGTGGCCCTTGTGCTGCTGACCATCGTGGGAGGAAAAATGATTATTGAATCATTTAGCAAAGAAGAAAAAGACCCGATGGATATCAGCAGCATGAAGCTCATTTTTACGCTCGCATTTGCAACCAGCATCGATGCTTTTGCCGTTGGAATTCCCCTGGCCTTTACCAATACAAACATCTGGATTGCTGCGCCTGTAATTGGCCTTTTCACGGGTGTTACCGCTATGATCGGAATGCTTATCGGTAAAAAAGCAGCCGGATTTTTGGGCCCGAAAATTCAAATTCTTGGCGGACTGATTCTGATCGGAATCGGCTTGAAAATTTTTCTGGAACACATGAATGCGTTGTAGTTCAGACAATGTCGCTTTGTAGCAGTGATCAGTGAGCTTTGCGTGATATCCGAAGAAGCTTAATTCATAATTCAGCCTTCACTTCGAACTTCAATGTTCATGATTCAGTGTTCGATGTTCATTTCGCCCTTTCCTTCAAAAATCAAAAATCTCAAATCTTATATCTGAATTCTCCCCAGTTCCACGCCGCAGCTGTTGATTTTGATTTTTCCGGCATCTGATATTTCGATTGCCAGCGACCTTCTCCAAAAACAGAATTATAGTATTCTACCATTGGCAATATGGTTTTGTCGAGATCGGGGTTCATTTCTTTGTTGTTTTTGAACATAGCAGAACGCTCCGGTATTAATTCTGAAGGCATGTCCTGAAGCGGAATGCAGACGGGGTATATTTTTTCAATCAGAAATTCCGTAAACTCCTGCGACTCTCCAATAAATTTATGGCGCACCTGCCATTCAAAAGTCGGGTGTTTAAAAATGTCTAAAAAACCAAGTCCGAAGTATTTTTGAAATAATTTCTCGTGTTGTTTAAAAAGACCGGGCTGTGTTTTTTGCGTCCGGATGACGGCTTCGCGGGGATTTTCAGAAAGCGACCAGGGCTGAACCTGGGGGGCAAAAGGACAATAGGAAAGACTCCAGATATATAAGTCATAAATCATGTCTTCCCATCTGCTTTTAATTTCGTCCCATTCAATTTTCATGGACTCAAACCGGTGATCAATCCTGCGGATTCCAAAATTTAATTCATCGCTGTTGGGAACATGAATGGTTGATGCTGCCGCCAAACGGTCAAATAATTCCAGCTTTTGTTTTTCGCATTCAATGTGGTGCGGACTTGCAGGCAATGCTTCGGTCATTCCAAGTAAAAACAACATGCCTTCGCGCGCAGCAATGGTTCCTTCCATGGCTTTATCCAAACCTTTTTCTATCTGTATTCTCAGATATCGTGGATAGGTCATTCCGGGCTCTTCGCCCAGTTTTATCATGTCATCTATTGGTTTTGTATAAAGCTCTGTTTTGAAAAGTGTGTCAATTTCAACATCGCTGTTATACGCATTTGGCCGGACATTGAGCTCTGCGTCAATATTTTTTTCACCTTCTTTTTTCACCAGATCCAGACCGCCGCTGCCTGCAAATGCGCCTTTGGCCAGCCCGTTCTTTTTCCCTTCGTTGCGGTGAGCAAAATCAAGCGTGTCCTTCATCGCTTTTTTCGGGTCGTAGTTTCTGGCTTCTTCTATCACCCTTGCTTTCTCATCTTCGATGCGTTTAATTGCATCGCGCAATGCATTCAGATTTTGCGTTAGCAATGCCGAATCGTCGTAGCCGATTTCTTTTTGTTGTTCCTGCGCCTGAGCACTCAGCAGGCGGCTGTAACAATCGCTTATTTTTATATAAATGTCCTCTTTCATCACCTGCATGTTGAAAGCCATCACATCGTCGTGGGTGCGCGTGAGCTCTTCGAGGCGGTTGTAGTGTTCACACATCTTCTCGAAATAATCTCCGCTCATGTTTTTGTCGCGACATTCCTGCACCATGTTTTTAAAAGTTCCAAGCAGGGCATCGCTCATCATTGGGTCAAGTGGCATAGCAGTTTTTTTAAATGTTCGCGATGGTTTTGTATTTCAAAATCTGTTCGTCGATCTGTTCGTCTTTATATGGCAGTAGTCTCCGGTGACGGAATTCTTTCACTACATCAGGATTGTGTTTCCATGCAGGATCGAGCATTTGCATTTGTTGCTCTGTTTCTCTGATAAGTTCTTTTATTCTGTCGGCAAAATACTGAGCACTTTTTTTCATGTCGGTCTGATAGGATGATGGCACAACTGCTTCAGAATAGGCTTCAATGCGATCAAGCAGCATCCAGCAATAATGGAACACCCGGTTGGCTTCGTCGAGCGAAATTTCACGCATACCGCGGGTATTCTCTTCATTAACCATGTTAATCAGGTTAAAAACCTCCGTGAATTGATCAGCTTTTTCAAGGATCCGTTCTGGTATTGCACCACGTATGGGTTCAATCAATTCCTGACAAATTGCCTTTTCCATGATGTTTTTGTCTTTCGTCAGGGCAACAGCACATAGCTGATTGAGATTCCCCAGACGGCCCCTGAATTCTTCCAGCTCATTACAACCTTGCATGGCTTCGCTCAGGTTTTTTTCTGCTTCATAGCTGTTTTTGTAATTGGGATTGCCCGCGAATCGTTCCGCTCTGACGCGGTAATACTCCTTGTAATCCTGTAATAAATCAGACATATCAATTGATTTTATTCGGTAAATATATAAAAAACCGGATATTAAATGTTAAATTTCACAAGGATTGAGGTTGCGGCAGCGATATTCTGGAAGCCTTGTAAACACTGATGTTTTAAAGGCTATGTGTAGATATTTATCGCATGATATGCCGAAATTAACTATTCGCATTTAATAAAAACATGACCGGATGCGTTAGTTATATTAATAATTTTTCCTACTTTAGTGTTTTAAAACAAAAGAAAGGTCGCCGATGAAACACCTGATTTTAATATTGCTGTTCCTGTCACCTGTGCTTGCAGCTATGTCTCAGCCGGCTGATACGGCCATCAACGTTGAAAACACGGAGATTGCAAAGATTTTCGACGAAATGACCCGTGAGAAATTCTACAACAGCGACAATTTTTTTCCGGAAAAAAACAAATATAATTATCCGGCGAATTTCGTCCCTGAGTATACTGATAGCATGGTAGCCGCCAGGGTAAAAGCCATGGACGTTGCTTCACCATTCGAATACCGTTACAATCCAGAGGTGAAAAAATGGATTGATTTCTATATTTCAAAACGCTATTTTATTGGTCGTCTCGTTGGTTTGTCGTTGTTGTATTATCCGGTTTTTGAACAGGCTTTTGATAAATACGGCGTACCTCTCGAAATGAAGCATCTGGCCATTGTTGAATCAGCGCTAAATCCCACCGCCAAATCGTGGGCCGGAGCTGCGGGCTTGTGGCAGTTTATGTATAAGACCGGATTGTTGTATGATCTGAATGTGACTTCTTATGTTGATGACCGCTACGATCCTGCGAAAGCAACCGAAGCAGCCGCTCATCATATGCAGGACTTGTATGCCATCTATCACGACTGGGCTTTGGTTCTTGCCGCTTATAATGCGGGCCCCGGAAATATAAACCGCGCCAT
This sequence comes from Bacteroidetes bacterium GWF2_43_63, assembly GCA_001769275.1. Taxonomy (NCBI): domain Bacteria; kingdom Pseudomonadati; phylum Bacteroidota; species Bacteroidetes bacterium GWF2_43_63. The sequence goes on from MEOQ01000045.1 coordinate 135,487, forward strand.
CAAGCGTGCCGGAGGAGAAACAAATTACTGGAAAATAAAGCATTTGCTGCCAAAAGAAACGCAGGCCTATGTGCCGGCTTTTATTGCTGCCAGCTATGTGATCACCTATTACGCCGAACACAACATTAGCATTCAGCGCCCACAGTTTATGGACTGGGAGCTTGATACTGTGTCGGTCACCGAAACAATGTCGTTTCATTACTTTACTTCTTTTGTTGGAATCGATGAGGCGGAAATGGTTTTTTTGAATCCTCAGTATATCAAGAAAATCATTCCGGCTACGAAAAACAACCCCTGCGCGATTCGCCTGCCGCAGAAATATGTTCTGGCCTTTGTTGAGAAAGAACCACTGATGTATGACAGCATTCACAAGGTTGCAAAGGCCGACAGTGCGCTCATTGCCAACAATTCAGTTAGCACTACTGTCAGAACAAATCCTGTGAATACTACAACCAATAATTCAACAACCAGCAACAATACAACAACCAATACTTCTGGTACGAAAAATTATCATACAGTGAAAAGTGGTGAAACACTGGGAACCATCGCATCAATGTATAGTACCAGCAGCAGCAGTATACAGGCGTGGAACAATCTTTCTTCTACGGTAATATATCCGGGGCAGAAACTGCTTGTTTACGGAAAAACAGCGAACAACAGCAACAATATATCGAACACCAGCAACGGGAGTCTGAGCACAGTGTATTACACTGTAAAAAGCGGTGATACATTATGGAAGATTGCCAATGCAAATGGGGTTAGCGTGGATGCAATCAGAAAAGCCAACAATCTGAAATCAGATAATTTATGGGTTGGCCAGAAACTCAAAATCCACAAAAACAGCTGAGAATTATGAAAAGAATTTTTTTAGTTTTTTCTATCGGTGTTATTGCAACACTGATGACATCTTGTTTCAATGAAACAGAATCCGGATTGCCTCCTTCTAATGGAACTGTTGCCGAAGTACTTGTTGTTATACCCAATCAGCAATGGGAAACATCGGTAGGTGCTGCCGTGAAATCAATTCTGCTGGCCGAGCAGGAAGGGCTGAATCAGGCCGAGCCATTGTTTGAGCCAATGCAGATTCAGCATCAGGATTACAAGGGCTTGTTTGAGCGCAACCGAAAAACCATTCGGGTTTTCGTAAGTGATACCGTGAAGAAAAACCAGCTGATTGCCCGACGCGACGTGTTTTCTTCGCCGCAGCTTATCATTGACCTGCATGCCAAAAGCGATTCCGAAGCAATCCTGCTGCTTAATGAGCGGGCTAACTCAATTATTGAAATGCTTCATGATGTTGAGCGGAAGCGTCTGATTCTGGCTTTCCGCAGTACAAAGAACATTGCTCTCTGTGAGAAAATTGAAAAGCAATTCGGTTTTAGTCTTGTAGTTCCCGAAAGCTATTACGTTGCCAAATCAAACGATGGTTTTGCATGGCTCCGACTCGAAGCACCAAAGTACTCGCAGGCTATTCTGATTTATACTCGTGAATTCACCGACAGCGCTCAGTTTAATCCTACACAGATAATTGCATATCGCAATATGATTGCCAAGCAAAATATTCCGGGTGAGTTGCCTGGCTCTTACATGTCAACCGATACCATTGCTGAACCGGTTATGCGCAATGTGCCTTTTGCCGACACCCGTGCCATCGAAACCCGAGGGCTCTGGAAAACGGTTGGAGACTTCATGGGCGGCCCATTTCTGAGCTATACCTTCCATGACAAAAAAGCCAACAAAGTGGTTACGCTCGAAGGATATGTCTATTATCCAAGCATGGATAAACGCGACCTGCTCATGCAGCTGGAAGCGATTATGCATTCGTATGAGGTGAAGAAATAATTTTTCTGAAAGAATATCAGTCTGTCATCCACCTATCATGAACCGAATCGGGAGAGTAAACTGAACTCTGACCGGTTTGTTGAGTTGCATTCCAGGCTTCCATGAGGGCATAATGCTTACAACACGAATAGCTTCTTCGTCGCAGCCTCCGCCTATTCCCTGAACAACCCTGATGTTGGTTATTTTTCCATCCGGCTCCACTACAAAACTTAAGAAAACGGTACCCTGAACGTTGTTTTCTCTTGCGTATATTGGGTATTTGATATTTCGTGCAAGAAATTCAAACAAGGCATATTCTCCGCCCGGAAATTCTGGTTGAATTTCATTCAATGAAAACAAAACCGTATCAATGTTTTCTTCGATAATGAACTTTGTAGACAAGATGTACTCCATTGTCAGCAATGACTCATTTTTTAAAACAACAATGCTGTCAGCTCCTTTCCGAGCTCGTTTGTAGAAGTTGAATGAGATGTCTTCCCGACAGAAAGTCTGTTCTGTGAGGCAATAATATGCAGGGTCTTCAAAAACTATTGAATCTTTTATAATGCAGTGTTTTCTGAATAGTTCATATGATTTATCATCTCCGAAATTGCTCGCCAGTTCGAGATATTTGCACGATCCGCACTGATCACCGAGCTTGTTTTTCGCAATAGCCAGATTATAATATACATCTCTGTTCGGCTGAATTTTAGCTGATAGACCAAAGAGGGAATCAGCAGCCCTGTAATTTTCGGAATTGTAAGCCTCTACGCCTTTATCATAAAGCTTGTCAGCTTTTTTATTTTGCGCTTGGCCGTATGGTGAAAACAGAACTGATGAAATGATGAGAATGATTGATATTGATGTTTTCATAATGTATTTGTTTCCTGTTCACTTCATTTATTCATACTAAGCTAATCATTTAATATAAACTGGATTGGGAGATTGAAATAAGCCCTGACCGGCTTGCCTCTTTGTGTTCCAGGTTTCCATGCCGGCATTAAACTTATTACACGGATGGCTTCTTCGTCGCAGCCACCGCCTATTCCTTTCAGAACTTTAATATTGGAGAGTTCCCCGTCAGGCTCAATTATGTATGTGATATATACGGTGCCTTGTATTTCATTATTTCTCGCAGCTAGCGGGTATTTGATGTTATTTTTGAGGAACGTCATGAGCGCATCTACTCCGCCGGGAAATTCAGGTTGGGTTTCAGTAATTGTATATATATCCTCTGAGAAATGTATTAAAGTATCAACGTATTTTTCAATTTCAAACGATTTCGAAAGAATAATATCGTTTGTCAAAGTTGAGTCATTAACTAGAATGACGCAACTGTCAGCTCCACTCTGTAATCTTTTGAAGAATGTGAAAATTATTTCTTCATTACAGCTTTGTCTTTTATAAACAACATAATAGTTGTGATTTTCATATTTCAGTGTATCTATTTTAATGCAATACTTATTGTATCTTTTCATTGATGTTGTGTCACCAAAAATTCCAGCCAGATACAGATATTTACACGATTCGCACTGATCGCCTAGTTTGTTGTTGACTAGAGCCAGATTGACATAAACATCCCTAGTGGGGAATAATTCGGCAGAGAGTTTAAAGAGGGAGTCAGCTTTATTGTATTTCCCCGAGTTGTATGCATCAACTCCTTTGTCATTGAAGTATATTGCATCGATCCTTTGTGCCTGACACATCAATGATATCAACGCAAGAAAAAGTACAAATAATAATTTCATACTTAAGTTGTAGCTTTCTACAATTCAATTTTAATCTGATAATTTTCAAACTCCACAATCATCCCTTCCCGCAGTTTTCTTCGCCTTCTGAGCTCGGTTTCACCGTCCACTTTCACCATTCCCTCATCAATCACTTCGTGAGCCACTGAGCCGCTTTCAACCCAGCCCAGCAGTTTCATCAGCTGATCGAGCTGAATGTATTCCTGTCCCCGAAGGGAAAATGTTTCCTGTTTCATGTGTTCATTATTGGCCGCTGTCATTCAGAGTGTCCGCCATGCTTCGTCAGGCTCAGCACATGGCTGGCGGATGTATCGAAGAAAGGCAGCGGCTTGCTGTCAGCACTTCGATACACCTCGCTTCGCTTCAGCACTCAGTGTGACAGCAATTTTTACTAATATCTTTCCGACACAGCTTCCCAGTCCACCAGCTTCCAGAAGTCTGCAATGTAGTCGGGGCGCCGGTTTTGCTTATCAAGATAATAGGCGTGCTCCCACACATCGCAGGTGAGCAGCGGCTCCAGACCTTTGCGCATCGGGTTGCCCGCGTTGGATTCCTGAGTAATGACAAGCTTGCCGTCTTCATCGGCACTGAGCCATGCCCAGCCGCTTCCAAACAGCGTTGCAGCTGCCTGCGTGAATTGTTTCTGAAATTCTTCAAACGATCCGAAGTCGCGAACAATAGCATCCATCAGGTCTCCGCTGGGTTGCCCGCCACCTTTTGGCGTAAGACAGTTCCAGTAAAATGTATGATTCCACACCTGTGCTGCATTGTTGAAAATACCGCCTTCGGCTTCTACTACAATCTGCTCCAGTGGCGCTTTTTCGAAAGGTGAGCCGGGTAACAGATTGTTCAGATTATTCACATAGGCCTGATGATGTTTGCCATAGTGAAACTCAATGGTTTTTGCACTGATAATAGGCTCAAGTGCATCGGCTGCCCAGGGCAGAGGAGGTAATTCGAATTTCATAGTATTTGATTTTTAAAAAATGACGCCGATGTTAAAAGTTCCCATTACGATTTTTGAATCCGGATCGGTGCTGAGCATGGGTGTCAGTCCGTAACGCAATGCGAGATCGAATCGCAGAAACCAGAGGTCCATGCCGATGCCGCCGACTGCTGCCAACGAATAGGGTTTGAAATCATCGGCTTCAATATTCAGTAAAGAATCGTTCACGGCAGTTTTCAGAATCGACATAAATTCAATGCCGCCCATAAGTCGGACTGAGCTGCTGCCATCTTCGCTGCTGAAAATTTTCAAACCTGCCATTACGGGAAGTGCCATGAAGGTGCGATAGACAGTCGTTTCTACAGTTCCGAGAGAATCAGTAGTCATCATGTTGGCTGAACTCTGACCGAGATTGAGATTTCCCTCAATAAATAAATTGCCGCCGTAACGCAGCATGAGTCCGCCTTGCCAGCCAATGCGCGCGCTGGCGTCGGTGCTGTCGAGTTCTGTCTGAAATTTACTTAGATTCAAACCACCATGCAAGCCCATTTTCATGGAGGCATTACTGCCAGAGCCATCGGTTTGAGCATGAAGCAATGATGAAACAAAAAGTAATGTCGCAAATAAAAAGCCTTTGAATTTCATAGCGGGATTTTTTACAAATCTAATAAAAAAATGATTTTATAATCTATTTTACCGCAAACTAATTTAAATTTACCGAATTCTGTTCAATTTGTTGAAAATATTTATATTTGGTCAAATTTGTTTTTTCTAATTGTTAATCATTAAACTGTATTCCTATGAATAAGCATGTACTTCTCCTATTTGTCATTATTTCTTTTACAGTTTCTGTAACCGCCCAACAGGCCACCTTTATCAGGAATTATGGTGATTTGTGTCCCGATTTTGGAATGTCGGTATGTAATAACAACAGTGGCGGATATATTTTATGTGGCCAGTCCGAAAGCTACACTTCCGGCGCCATCAGTGCCATTGCCATCAGCATTGATTCGCTCGGCAATCAGGAATGGATGCAGACGTATGGGGGTTCTGACATCGATTTCGGACAAAGCATTGATAAGACGCCCGATGGCGGATATATTATCTGCGGCTTTACTACTAGTTTCGGAGCTGGCGGATACGATATATATCTGGTGAAAACCGATGCGAACGGTAATCAGCAATGGCAAAAAACATTCGGAGGTGCAGGCACCGAATATGGGTATTGCGTAAAAACGCTGCCCGACAGCGGATTCATCCTTTGCGGAAGCACCACCAGCTTTGGCGCTGGAGGTACCGATGCCATGCTTATTAGAACTGATGCGGCCGGAAATACTGTCTGGACAAAATATTACGGAGCCACCGGAAACGACGGCGTATACTCGCTTGCACGCACAAGCGACCATGGTTATGTATTGGCCGGATACACCTTTAATTTTGGCGCAGTGTCAGACGATGCATGGATAATAGAAACAGATTCTGCCGGAAATCAGCTCTGGGCCGAACATTTCGGAGGCAATGGTTCAGAAAGGGCAATGAGTATTGTGCAGGATGTCAATCATGATTTCGTTTTCTCAGGGTATTCAAACAGCTACGGTGGCGGTAGTCAGGACTTCTATCTTGTTCGGATCGATTCTGCCGGAACACTGCTGCAGGACACTGTTTTCGGTGGCTTGTCGGATGACAAATCCTTTGGAATTGCTGCTTGTGCCGACCATGGTTTTATTATGACAGGCCAAACAGAAAGCTATGGAAACGGTGGACTGGACTTGTATGTGATAAAGACAGATTCAGCTTTCAATCAGGATTGGAGTTCCAACTTTGGTGGTTTCGACGATGACCAGGGATTTAATATCATGTCCACAAACGATGGCGGATATATTACCATTGGAAATACATGGTCTTATCCTCAGTCTGCCTGGTCCAATATTCTTGTTGTAAAAATTGATTCAACCGGATTTGCTGATGGAATTTCAATATTCAATACAACGCAATCAATTTTGCGTGTCTTTCCAAACCCAGCTATCGATTTTATTTCCATTGAAACCGGAATAATCCATGATGGCGTTGCTGTAACCATTTCTGACATGATCGGTCGCGTAGTTTTTGAGCAGGAATTTACTGATGAAAAACCAATAATTGATGTGTCTCTATTCGAAAGTGGAGCATATGTATTAACGATGAAAACCAATGACACAAGTAGTTCAGGAATGTTTGTGAAACAGTGATTTTATTGATTTTTCTCGGCTTATTAATCTTTTGTATTGTTGTGTTTTGAATCCTATTCGTTTTCAATCTGATATACACCTACTATCTGAAGCTTCGCCAGTTCAAGACCTCAAAAATCATCCACCGCGGCGAATTCGAATTTCCTTCATCCTTCAAACTTCCTTGTTCCTTGTTCATGATTCACGAATGTGTCTTCCCTTCATCCTTCAAACTTCCTTGTTCCTTGTTCATGATTCACGAATGTGTCGTCCCTTCTTCCTTCAAACTTCCTTGTTCCTTGTTCATGATTCACTACCTTTGCAAAAAATCTCTCAGTGAATTATCTCTCCGTTGAAAATCTGACCAAGTCCTACGGCGAAAAGCTGTTGTTTCAAAATATTTCCTTTGGCATCGACGAAGGTCAGAAAGTCGCTCTCATCGCTGGAAACGGAACGGGCAAGAGTACGCTTCTTAATATTATTATGGGGCTCGATATTCCTGATTCGGGCACGGTGACCATGCGCAACGATATTCGCGTGGCCTATCTGCCACAGGCACCGCAGTTCGATCCGGAGCTGAGTATTCTCGATGTAGTACTGACGTCAGACAATTTGTATGTAAAAGCCACACGTGATTATGAGCTGGCTGTAGAGCTTGTCAATCACGATCCATCCTTGGCAAACCAGCACAAACTAAGTGAAGCTACTTCGCAGATGGATGCTCTTGCAGCATGGGATTACGATTCGCGTGTGAAAGAAGTGTTGAGTCGTCTCCGTATCGGAGATCTGACGCGCAAAATGGGAACATTATCCGGCGGTCAGATTCGAAAAGCCGCACTGGCACGTGTTCTTATTGATGAGTCCCACTTTGTGATTCTTGATGAGCCCACCAACCACCTCGACATCGATATGATTGAGTGGCTCGAGGAGTTTCTGCAAAAGCAAAAAATGTCGATGCTGGTAGTCACGCACGACCGATATTTTCTCGACAATGTGTGCGACGAAATTTTCGAACTCGACAACTGCAGCATGTATCAATACGATGGAGGCTATGCGTATTTTATTGAGAAAAAGTCTGAACGTGAAGCAGCTCAACGACTCGAAACAGAAAAGGCACGCAACATTTACCGCACCGAACTCGAGTGGATGCGTAGAATGCCGAAAGCCCGGACTCATAAATCAAAGTCACGTATTGAATCTTTTTACGAACTGGAAATCAAGGCCAAGCGCCGGCTTGAAGACACCCGACCCGAATTTCAGGTAAAGCAAACCCGGATGGGTAATAGCATTTTGGAAATCAACAATATTCATAAATCTTATGAGCCGGTTGGAAAAGTGATTGATGATTTCAGTCATATTTTCAAACGAGGCGAACGTGTTGGGGTTGTGGGCCCGAACGGATCAGGAAAAACCACGCTGTTTAAAATCATCATGGGGGAAGAACATCCCGATTTGGGCAGCCTGAAAACGGGTCAGACCATTGTATTCGGATATTTCTCGCAGATGAATCCCGAAATAAAAGAAGGCAAACGCGTCATTGAAGTTGTGAAAGATGTGGCTGAAGAAATTGTGATGGGAAATGCGCCGTCGGTTTCTGCATCGCAGTTTCTGCAATATTTTGGATTCGATCACAACACGCAGTACAATTATTATTCGAATCTGAGTGGTGGCGAAAAACGCAGGCTGCATCTGTGTCTTACGCTGATAAAAAATCCAAATTTTCTCATTCTCGATGAGCCCACGAACGATCTGGACATCGATACGCTGAATGTGCTCGAAGAATTTCTCATTGGTTATCCGGGCTGTTTGCTGGTGGCCACGCACGATCGCGCATTTCTCGATAAAATTGCTGATCATATTTTTGTGTTTGATGGTAATGGTAAAGTCAAGGATTGTTATTCCAATTACAGCGCCTATCGTTTGCAGAAACTGAAAGAAGAAAACCTGGAAAAAGCAGCTGCGAAGCCAGAAGAGAAAAGTGTAAAACCAAAGACAACTACCAATAAGCCGACCTTCAAACAGAAACAGGAATACGAAAAACTAACAGCAGATATTGCTTTGCTTGAAAAAGAAAAAGCTGCATTGCTTGAATTCATGAACAGTGGAAACGACGACCCAAAGAAGCTTACAGAAGCATCGACCAAATACTCCGACATCACAAATCGGCTCGAAGAACTGGAATTGCGCTGGCTGGAATTGAGCGAACTGTTTTGACGCATGCGGCATGCAGCATAAGGCATGCGGTTTACGGCTCAATGCACGCTCACCGCTGTCATTCTGAGTGTTTGAAGTGAAGACCTTGAAATATTAACAAGCTTCAAATGTATCGAAGAAGGCGGCGGGATAAACTCCGGGCATGCGGCTCTTCACTGGCGCGGATATGTCATCCGTGACAGTGAAACACATAGCACGGATTTCATCCCGATCGTTGTAGGGACCGCGCTATGTAGCCGTCTGTAACGATTGTCACCCTGTCACTTTGTAACGTCTGTAACGCGTAACGTCTGATACAATTGATATTTAACAGCTTCAAGAAAATGTAGAAATATGTTTTGTATTTTTACAATCCAACACAACAGTCATGACAGCTATAGCACCGGATACATTGCAATTTCTTCGCGAAGTAAAAGACAACAACAACCGCGAATGGTTTGCGCCGCAGAAGCATCGCTATGTAGCAGCTCGCGAAAACATTGGGAAATGGCTCGCAGAGCTTATTGAGCAAATGAAGTTAACAGATAACCGTATTCTTGCCAACCCGCCGCGCGGTGTAGGCCGCATTTACCGCGACATGCGCTTTTCGCCCGACAAAACACCGTACCGCACCTTCCTTGGCGCCATGATTTTTCGCGCACCCGAAGATAGAAATTGTGAGTTTTATATTCATTTCGAGCCGGGAAATATTTTTGCTGGCGGAGGCATTTATATGCCAGATCCCGCGCAGCTAAAGCTCATTCGCGACGACATGGCCTACAGCACAAAAGAGTTAGATAAAATTGTAAAGAAGCCCGACTTTAAAAAATATTTCGGCGAAATTACAGGTGATAAATTGCAACGCGCGCCCAAAGGCTTTTCACCGGATCATCCGGCCATTGAATGGCTGCGCTACAAGCAGTTTTTGGTGCTGCGGTCTTTCACTGATAAACAGGCGTTGCAGAAAAATTTTCAGGATGAAGTATATAAAACATTTCTTGCAGCCAGGCCCTTGTTTGATCACATTGACCGTGCGTTGAATTTTAAAGAGTAGTAAACGCTTCACATTTGCTAATTACCTGAGTAGCCAGTTTTCAATAATTTTTTTCCCTTGTGGTGTCATGATGGATTCCGGATGAAACTGCACTCCATGAATATCGAATTGACGATGTTGAAGTGCCATGATAATTCCTTTTTCCGATATGGCCGTTATCTCAAGATCTGCAGGAAAATTGTTTTCTGACACAGCCCAGGAGTGGTATAATCCCGCATCAAATCCGTCGTTCAGCCCTTTCAATAAAGTACATGAACCATTCAATATTTTTACTTTAGCTGTGATTCCGTGGCTGACAGGTGTTACCTGAAAAAGCTCTGCGCCAAACGCACAAGCGATAGACTGATGTCCGAGACAAACGCCCAGAATCGATGCACTGGTTGAATAATTCAAAATGACATCTCGCAGTAATGGCCTATCTGAAGGCAGTCCCGGTCCCGGCGAAATCATGATTTTACGATAAGTTGTAATATCAGTGTTATTCAGTTTATCCACCGGCACGACATGCACTTGTATATTGCTGAAAGTCTGCAGCAAATGCACCAGATTAAAAGTGAATGAATCGTGATTGTCGATGAGTAGGATTTTCAAAGCCGGGAATTATTTACTTTTGCAAAAGTACAATGAAAAAGGAAGACGCGCAAAATAGCATGAATAGACTGGGGCAGAAAGGCATTCCATTTCTGTTTGTGCTGGATTACGCCCTATCGGATTGTCTCGTAGTTCCATTGGCGGAAATAGATTCGTCTGAAATCATGTACAATTTGCAGGGAAAATCCAACGAAAATGCTGTTGTAGAAATTCCGGATAAAATTGAATTTTCCAAAACGCCTGTTTCTTTCAGCGAATATCAGAAAAAATTCGACATTGTTTTTCGGAATATTCAGCACGGAAATTCCTATCTCGCCAATCTCACACAGCCCACACAGGTTAACACCAATCTGTCATTGCAACAGCTTTATTGCGTTGGCAGTGCTAAGTTTAAATTGTATTTCAAAAATCAGTTTGTTGTTTTTTCACCAGAGCCATTTGTAAAAATATCTGACGCAAAAATATTTTCATACCCCATGAAAGGCACCATTGATGCGGGAATCGAAAATGCCGAACAAATTTTGCTTAATGATCAAAAAGAAACAGCAGAGCACAATACGATTGTCGATCTGATTCGGAATGATCTGAGTATGGTTGCTGAAAACGTCACAGTGCACCGGTTTCGATACATCGAAAAATTGTCCACCAATTATAAAACGTTGCTGCAAATGAGTTCTGAAATCTGTGGCGATTTGCCCGGTGATTATCTGCAACATCTCGGAGACATTGTATTTAAGCTGCTTCCGGCGGGTAGTATCACCGGAGCGCCGAAAGAAAAAACCTGCGACATCATTCGCGAAGCAGAAGGATTTGAGCGCGGATATTTCACTGGTGTCTTCGGGATTTTCGATGGAAAGATCCTTGAAAGCGCGGTCATGATCCGCTTTTTTGAAAATACCGCTGACGGCATGATATGCAAAAGCGGCGGTGGAATCACCTGCTTCAGCGAGGCGGCGAAAGAGTATCAGGAGATGGTTGACAAGGTTTATATTCCGCTGCGCGGCTCTGCTCCGCTGTGCGAAGTTTAAACCTCGCACAGCGACGTCCTTTCGCAAGAAAATATTAATTTAGCGCATAATTTGTTCTTTATGCTTCGTATCGCATTTTTCCTGCTGTTTCTCAGCATCGTTCCGGCGTTTGCCTGCACAAACCTGATTATAACCAAAGGCGCATCGAAAGACGGCTCGGTGATGATTACCTATGCCGCTGATTCGCACCGTCGCTACGGATATTTATTTCATTATCCGGCAGCTGATCACAAACCGGGCGCTATGGTCGATCTCATTCATTACGAAAACGGAAAGTTGCTTGGACAGATTCCTGAAGTCGCACACACTTACAATGTGATTGGTCTCATGAATGAACATCAGGTGGCCATGGGTGAAACAACCTTCGGTGGACTCGAACAATTACAGTCGCAACCCGGCGCCTTGCCCGATTACGGCTCGTTGATGAAGCTCGCACTGCAGCGCGCCAAAACCGCCCGCGAAGCCATTATGATCATTGCCGAACTTGTTGAAAAATATGGCTACGCCAGCAATGGCGAGTCGTTTTCGATCAGTGATAAAAACGAAGCATGGATTATGGAAATTATCGGCAAAGGAAGCTTCGAAAAAGGCGCTGTATGGGTTGCCATGCGCATTCCAGACGGGTATGTTTCGGCGCACGCCAATCAGGCACGTATCACCACTTTCCCATTTCAAAAGAAAAATGATTGGAATAATCTGAAACAGGAAGTGTATCACAGTCCCGATGTTATTTCATTTGCAAAAAAGCATGATTTTTACAAAGGATCGGATGCGGCTTTCAGCTTTTCAGATGTCTACAATCCGATTACTTTTGATGGTTCACGATTTTGCGATGCACGCGTCTGGGCTTTCTTCCGCAAGGTAAACAAAGACATCCGCGATAACCCTGCATTTATGAATTACTCTTGCGGAAATCTTGAATATGGTTGTAAAATGGTTAGTGGATGCGATAATCCAAATCTGTTTTGTTCCAATCGGCTTCCGCTCTGGGTGAAGCCTGACGAATTGATCGATATACAATTGGTAATGGCTACCATGCGCGATCATTTCGAAGGTACTCCCCTCGACATGCGCGATGGAATTGGTGCCGGCCCCTGGCATTGTCCCTATCGCTGGCGTCCTATGACTTTTGAAATCGACAGCATTGAATATGTGCACGAACGTGCGATTGCAACGCAGCAAACGGGTTACAGTTTTGTGGCCCAGAGCCGCTCCTGGCTTGATGATATCGTTGGTGGAATTTATTGGTTCGGTGTTGATGATGCCGATGGTTGTGTGTATGCGCCCATGTATGCAAGCATTTCAGAAATCCCATCCTCTTATGCATTCGGCACTGGATCTATGATTGAGTGGAATGACAACAGCGCGTTCTGGATTTTTAATCTCGTCACCAATTGGTGTTACACGCGCTACGACCTGATTCACCCGGAGATTGAGGCCTATCAGAAAGAAATTGAAAATGGATATTTTGCAAAAACCACCGACATCGATGCAGCTGCAAACGAGCTTCTGAAGAGCGATCCGGAAGTTGCCCGTAAATATCTGACCGAATACAGTTGCACGATCGGTAACAAGCTTGTTCAGGATTGGCGTGCATTTTTTTACTATCTGTTCATGAAATACATGGATGGCAATGTGAAGGAATCAGCCGATCATAAATTGCTTGACAACGGCAACAATAAAGGCATTCCGAAAAAAATTACTCATCCCGGCTATGGCGAAGACTGGCTGCGCCTGATGATGATGAACAGCGGTGAAAGATACATAGTGCCGAAGAAAGAATAGCATGATCTGCTAACGCAGACAGAAGTCTCTTCTCCAGTCGTGAGCAGCGAGCAGTGATCGTTGCGCTTTTGCTCTCTTCACAAAAGAGCGCTGTTCTCTAACATTTTTGCTGATCATGAAGCTTGAAAACAATATATATTTCAATCAGACATATCATTGTTTACATTGTTTCGGTCAGTAAATAGATGCTGTTTGTTTGCAATATATTTCGGTTAAGATATTTATTAGTATATTTGCCAAACAAATTGAACAAAATGAAAACACTAATTTCTGCTTTTTTGCTTTTCTTTTTTACTGCGACGCTGTTGTTTTCGCAAATCAGCACCGTAGAACAGTCAGTAAATAAGGTTAAAAAATTTGCTTCAGCAAAGGCTGATCCGAAAACAAAATCGTCAACTGAAAAAATATTTTGTTTCCCATTTGGAGGATATTCCAATGTGCCAACAGGACCTTCGTATTTTTATCTGAGTGATCCCAACAACATTTATCTGATTGACTCATCGGCAACACCCATTTACGCTGCTACATGGGCAAATGGTAAATGGTACGGTGCCGATTACGGTGCAATGACACTGTTAACTATCGACACTGCCAGTGGTGCCATGACAACAATAGGGAATATGGGAGTAGTGTTGAATGGATTGGCTTATGATACTGTGTCGAATATACTGTACGGAGTTTCTTCAACCGGATTGTACAGCATTGACATTACTAGCGGCGCATTGACATTAATTGGTGAATCCAATCTTACCTCTCCGACTTATATAAATCTCGCCTGTTCTCCCTCAGGTAAATTATATACGGTAAATATGAATGATGACATCTTGTATTTGCTGGACAAAACAACAGGTGCTGCTACTGCTGTAGGCACAGGGCTTGGGATTTTAATATCCTTTGCACAGGATATGGAATACGATTTCAACAGCAACACGTTGTATATAGCAGGATATATGGGCGGGGGATCAAGCGGACTTTTTGCCGTGGATACACTCACAGGAACTGTTTCGGCCAGTCTTGGAAATCTGGACAGCGCCGAGGTTTGCGGAATGGCTATTCCCATAAATTCAACAACATCATATAGTGTGGCGTTCAGCGTTGTAAACGGCCATGGTACGCTGTCAGCAACAGTGAATGGCCTTCCGATAAATTCAGGCGACATTGTTAATGCAGGAGAAACGGTTGATTTCGCTGCTCTTCCCGATTCCTTATATATTGTTAAAGAGTGGATAAACAATGCTTCGATAGTGAGTGGAAATACTACTGAAAATTATTCAATATCCGGACTAAGCGATAACGTTGTCGTTACCGTTGAGTTTGTTTCAACGGCAAGTTTTTCAGATTACGAAAAAATGGCCATTGCTGTATTTCCCAATCCTGCAACAGACTTCCTGACCATTCCGGTTGAAAGCTCAAGTGTTCTGAATGTCTGGTCAGCTGCCGGAACTTTGATTCTGACAAAAACAGTTGAGGCAGGAAATAAAACAATTGATGTGTCGGGTTTTGCAGCAGGAAAGTATTATATCATGCTCAGCGGAGAGAAAAACCAACATGCTGTGTTTGTTATTGAATAACAAAAACTCAAAAAGCTCAAAGCCGGTTCCCTGAAAAGAATCGGTTTTTTTATGAAAAGCAGATTTGGCCTATTGTGTTTCTGGTTTTTTTGCGATCAATCATTTTTCACCGCCCTCGTCATCTCTCTTTTTCCGGCGAAGCCTGGTAGTTTTTCAATTGCGAAGCCGCACGCTTTCATGGTTCGGCGCACTTCGCCTTTTGCGACATACGTGACAAGAATTCCTCCCGGTTTCATAGCTGCAAATATTTTTTCAAAAACGTCTGCGGTCCACATCTCAGGTTGAACGCCGGGAGAGAAGGCGTCGAAATATACAACATCAAAAAAATTATTTTCAAATTCAATTTGCTGAATTTTATTTTCGTGATAATGAAAAACAAAATAGTCACCAATAAGTACTTTTCTTTCTCTGTCTGCCTCATGTATGGCTCTTAGTGCTTCTTTCATGCGATCGCCTCCGGCTATATCGGCGTAATTGAGTTTTGCGATATTGTCAGCGCTTATTGGATTTGGTTCTGCAGCAAAATAACGCACGATCTTTTTATTGTTTTCTGCTTCAAGCAATGTCAGCGCTGCATTCAGTCCGGTTCCCAGTCCGACTTCGAGAATATTGATGGATGTAATATTATTTATTTTTGGTTTTAAACCGGCTTCGATGAACACATGTTTGCTTTCGGCTACAGCTCCGTGAATAGAATGGTAATGTTCATTTATCTCTGGCAGAAACAATGTGTGGGAGCCATCTTCAGTTACAATAAGCGTTTTCTTATTCATCGGTTATAAAGTATTTTGATGTCTTTTATAGAGTCTGGAAGTGCAACCGTTCCGATTAATGAACCGGTTGGATATGAATAAGCATTGATGTTTTTTCCGGATGAAAGGTAAAGAACGTCATCCGTTTCGTCATACACAACATCTCCAAACGTTGTTGCATTGCCGATTTCAGCATAAGTATTATCGTCGAAGGAATAAACAAAAAGACCATCGCTGTGACTGATGAGATGTCTGTCATAGTCGATTTGAGAAACACCATAGATTTCTCCAGCCGGGAGATTTTTCAGGTGTGTTATAACCATCGAATATGTGTTTAGGGTGCGCACGCTTGGCTGTGTTCCTTCATTGCAAAACAGAACAACGTCGTTGCCTGAAACACGAAAAAGATTCTGGACTTTGTAAGTACCGTACACCATATCTTTCAACAATCCTGAATACTCGTAAATAGCCCCTGTGAAAAACATGCTGCCATTAAAATATTCAAGAACCGATAAAAGATATATGCCGTCGTAGCTGACTTGATGCAGCCTGTAGTTGTCAAAAGTGTAAACAAATTTAAGATTCCCATTTCCAAAATATCCTTCAATTCGCCCGTCGTAATACCCTACAATCAGCAAATTATTACCCCAATACAATGACTCAAAATAGGGAAAAGGAGGATTATTGAGTGCGTTGACCTGATCAACAACGGAGCCGTTGGCAGCATCGAGAAAATATAGATTTCCTTTGTATTGACCCATGGAATAAATCAGTTGATTCTGGCTATTGACGGCACCTTCCTGAAAGTCGTCGGGCAATTGTTTGAAAAGTGAATAATTCAGTAAACTGTCAACTTTATATATTTTCACATTGTCATTGGCCTTTTCATGGCAGAATACAACGAGAGACCGGCTTTCTTTTGGTATTCCGGTTACTGTAAGTCGAATAAATTTGGTGGATGCGCTGTATCCGTTGCCAGCCTCGATATACAGGTAATGAGTGCCAGATAGCAAAGAGGTGTTCGAAATAATATATTCAGTATTTATTGAATAGTTTTCAGTGCCCGGATTGATGGTCACAGCTGGACAAGCCTGAACATATGCGGTTGTAAGCAAAACAATTTTCACGTACGTAATTGGAACGGCGGAAGATATGGACCCTGAGACCTGAAGCGTGTCGCCGGTTGTCGCAGCGCTGTTTTCAGAAGGAGAGTACATCTGTATGAAAGGCGGCTCGTAGGTCTCTTCGCGGCACGAAGAAACAGCTACTGCAACAATTAAAAAGAAAATAATCCAATTAAATCTCATTGTCGGAATTTGTTTATAAATTTAGCACGAAAAAACTAAATATACTTGTTATGGAAGATTATTTTTCACATATTTTGTTTCTTGACATTGAAACTGTTCCCGGGAGCAAGTCGTACAGCGCGTTGAATGAGCGCATGAAGCATCTCTGGGACAAAAAGGCCGAAAGTATGAAACGTGCCGAGAATGACACCCCGGAATCATTGTATGGAAAAGCCGGCATTTTTGCTGAATTTGGAAAAATCATCTGTATATCAACCGGTGTCGTCAATGGTGGGAAGGCTCATTTAAAAAGCTTCTACGGACACGATGAGGTCGTTTTGCTGAATGAATTTGCTGATTATCTTCGCGATCTGCCATCGCGCGGGGTGCGGCTTCTGTGTGCGCACAACGGAAAAGAATTCGACTTCCCGTGGATTTGCCGACGAATGATGATCAACGGAATCCGCATTCCGGAAATGTTGAATATTCAGGGAAAAAAACCATGGGAAATTGCGCATATCGACACTATGGAGCTTTGGAAATTTGGCGATTATAAGAACTTCACTTCACTCGATTTGCTCACTGAATTGTTCGACATTCCAACGCCGAAGGATGATATCAATGGTGCCGATGTTGCGCGGGTTTATTACGAAGAGGATGATCTGATCCGCATTATGCAATATTGCCAGAAAGACGTTATTGCGCTGATTCAGCTGTTGCGCAGACTCAACTACATGCCACTGATTCCGGAAGTGAATGTGAATTATTTATAGCTACTGACTTTTTAGAAGCCAGGGAAGTCTGTTTGGCGGAATGACGTAACTATTCGATGTTCCCGAGCTGGGTTTAGTCTTTTGTTTAATACTGCTGAGGCTGTCTTGGAACAAGCAGTTTCTACAAAAATAATATTCCATCGTCGTAAAGCGACGCAGGAGCGAAAGGATATGGAATCGTTGTTTTTGTAGCTGTTACGACGATTCCATATCCGCCAGCAGGCGGACGATGGAATATCGTAACGTTTTTTAATTTTGAGACAACCTCAATAAATATATTTACAATATACTATGCCCGAGCTGGTTGAAAGGCTTTACAGGAGCGTAATTCGGCGTGAATGCGTTTATTATTTGAGTGCAATGCTAAAATCTGATTTCCAACGCAAGCTCATACATGCGTCTGATATCGCCGTTCTTATCCCAGTATTCAGCTCCCAGTACCAGTTTGTTTTTTAGAAAACGATAAGCAATTCCCGTATTGATGCGGGTTAGAGAAATGTCGTTTTCAGATTCAAATTTGTCGTAGCGGCCAACAATGGAGAATTTTGTTTGCGGGATTTTAAATTCTCCAAAAAAAGCATATCCTGAATTTTTGTTGGATTGAAACAGTGTATCAACATAAGTCCCGGCATAATCGCCAACACCGCTATAATACTGAGCCATGAGCACATGATATTTGCTTTCGGAGGAGAGATACAGAACATTCATAATAAAGTCTGCGTCATTATTTGCAATGTTTGCTTTTCCGTTGGCATAGGCATACCCGAACTGCAGCCCGGGCATAAAAGCAGGCAGTGGGCGCAGTGTCAGACGTGCTTCAAACGTTTTATTGTTGTTGCGCTCAACATCATGATAGCCACCTCCATTGTATAATCCAAACGAAAAACTGCCATATTTTCCAGGATAAGCTGCATTTACTTCTTTCTGATATTGTTTATCAATCTCGCCCCCAATCAATCCTTCATAGATAAATCCAAAATCAGCTGAACTAAGCACATTTGTTTTTTCAAGAAACATGGGGCCCATCACCCGATAGGCGTTAATCTTTTGTTCAAATTCAATCCATGGACGGGGGACCATTCCTACGGAAATTGATCCTTTCTGAAATTTGGGCAGGAAATTAATTTTTTGCTGAAGATACAGGTATTTTAGACGCATCTCGACATTACCCGCATCATCACCTTCTGTATCGAGCGTTATATCCTGTGTGTAGCGTGCCGTCAGACTTTCGGTCAAGTGACTTTCAATGGTGAAATACCCACGTTTAAGTTCTATCTGATACAATGAATCCTGATCATCATAATTGCCGGAAATAAACCACTGTCCGGATATTTCAGTGTTTTTAATAAAAGCTTGTTTTGTTTTTGAAGTGTCTTGTGCCGACAGTTTCAGTGTCGAAAATATTACAATAATAACACTGAATATTGCTAATGATTTCTTCATTTTCGCTTCAATTTTGCGCAAAAATACAGCTTAAAGATTAAGAAATTGTTACCGAAATAATATTAATCAGGTCGAAATAAAGTATTGAGATTAAAGCACCGTATAGCTGCACGGCGCGCGACCTGTACTCTTTATTAACTTTCTTTGCGTCATGTTCTCAACAACTCAGCATTCTATGCGAGCAATCATTTATTGGCTTTGGCAAGCGTGAACGAAAACGTGGTTCCGACATCAATTTTTGAACGCACATGTATGGCTTGCTGATGCGCTTCGATAATATGTTTCACGATGGCAAGTCCAAGGCCGGTTCCACCCAATTTGCGGCTGCGACTTTTTTCGGTGCGGTAGAAGCGCTCGAAAATCCGCGGCAGATCGGCCTGATCTATACCAATTCCGCTATCCGCTACTTCTATTAAAAAATATTCATCCATGTCAAAGGCGCTGATGGTCGTCGAACCAAAGCGGTTTCCATATTTCAGCGAATTGTCGATCAGGTTGATGAGAACCTGCCGTATACGGTCAGGATCTGCGTGCACCATGATTTTCGAGTCAGACTGATTTTTATAATCGAGCACGATGCGACGTTTTTCAGCTTTAATTTCCATGAATTCAAACACATCTTTCACCAGTGCTGAAAAATTGAAATTTTCAAAATTCATTTTCATGGTGCCGCTTTCAAGCCTCGAAATTTCGTCGAGATCATTCACAATGGCAATCAGACGGTCGATGTTTTTTGCAGCTCGTTGCAGATATTTCACGTTGATTTCGTTGTCATGGAGGCCGCCGTCGAGCAGGGTCAGCACATAGCCCTGAATGGTTGTAATGGGCGTTTTGAGTTCATGCGAGACGTTTCCGATGAACTCGCGCCGGAATTCCTCGTTTTTTTTCAGAATTTCAATTTCGTTGGCTTTGTCACGTGTCCATTGTTCAACATCACGACTGACATTTTCAATAACATCGCCTTTTTCAATCTGCAGTTTTCTTGTGCTTCTTCCGAGTTTTGTGCTGCGGATTGATTTATAAATGAGTCTGATTTTATCGTATATAAAGCGATTGAGTGTGTACAGCAATGCAATAAAAACCACCAGGAATGTTGCCAAAGCCAATGTTGTAGCCACTATCCAGGAGGGGGCAAGAGTAAATTCAATAACAACCATGCTGATGACAAACACCAGAACGGCAAGCAAAGCTGCAATAAAAACCGATAATTGTCGCGGATTTCCGGGAACGATTTTCATTTTTTAATTTCAAAAGTATAACCAACACCTTTAACCGTACGAATCAGGCTCAGTCCGATTTTTTCGCGGATTTTACGAATATGAACATCAATGGTTCGATCGCCGACAACAATATCATTTCCCCAGACTTTGGAAAATATTTCTTCGCGCGTAAAAACTTTTCCGGGTTTGCTGGCCAGCAATGCGAGCAACTCGAATTCTTTGCGTGGAAGCAATATTTCCTGTCCTTCGCGAATAACAATATAGCGTTCGAAATTTATGGTGAGTCCTTCAAATTCAAGTTCCCTTGAGGATCCAGTACTGCTTTCGGTCGAAAAGCGACGCAAATATGTTTTGACTTTTGTCAGAAATACTTTAGGTGTAATGGGTTTGCTTATGAAGTCGTCGCCACCAGATTCAAGAGCCGCGATCTGTGCGAAATCTTCATTGCGCGCAGTCAGGAAAATAATGACTGATTTTTTCAGAGTATCATGTTTCCTCATTTCCTGACAGGCCGTGATTCCATCCATACCCGGCATCATAATGTCCAGTACAATCAGCTGAGGTTCGATGTCCAGCGCCTTGGTGATTGCCGATTGGCCATCGCGGGCGGTAAATACATTATAACCTTCCTTTTTCAGGTTGTAACTCATGATCTCGAGAATGTCCTTCTCGTCGTCCACCAGCAGTATTCGGATATTTTCGTTCTGATTCATTTGTGTAAATCAATTTGTCAGACAAAGTTATTAAAATACCGGAACGAGCATACGAAGTTACAATTGCTTAATATAAAAGTAATGAATACTGAATATGCAATGGAACATCGAACACTGAATAAGGAATGTTGAAGTAAACATCGAATCATGAACACTGAACAAGGAATGACGAAGTAAAGGCAGAAATATTTGAAGCGCCTTTCTACTTTATAAACTTTAAGAACTTTGGATTACTTCGTCATTAAACCTTCCTTGTTCCTTGTTCATTATTCTACAGCCCGCCCTCACCGCGGTAAAGCGACAATTTGCCATCAAGAGTAACTTTAAGTACGGTCATGTATTTGTCCTGCACTCCTTCTGGGACATCAATGTAAACAATACCCGGAACCTTGCTCCAGGAGATCTTTCCAACCACTTTGAAATCTGCGGGAGTGTTGGATCCAACCACTTCAATTTTTTTAATATCGTTGTTCAACCCTTTCAGAATCACATTTCCACTTTGATTTCCCTGCAGGAACAAATACAGGGCAGTCGAGTCTTTTGAAATGGTGGTTGGTCCATAAAAATGTCCGAGCGGCATTCCTGCAACTGATTCGAAAACCGCTTCGCTGTGTTTGGCATTCCATTGACCGAGTTCCTGCATAATAAACAGCTGTTCTTCAGGAATGGTTCCATCGGCTTTCGGGCCAATGTCGAGTAATAGATTGCCCCCAAAACTTATGCAATCGGCAAAAATACTTATGATTTCATAAGGCGTTTTATAGGCTGAATCTGTGATGTAATAGCCCCATGAATCATTCATGGTCATACACAATTCCCAGTTTTCCTTTTGTGGACGGACTACCGGAAAATGCTGTTCGGGCGTGGCATAATCGCCAAATCCCTGCAGACGGCCATTGATGATTGCATTCGGATTATTTTTCAAAATTCTTTCACGAATACCGGCCGCATCCCATTCTTCGGCACTGTGTTCCCAATCGCCGTCAAACCAGACCAGGTCGGGATTGTATTGCTCAAGAATTTCACTCAACTGGCCGTTGTTGAACTTAATGAATTTTTTCCATCGCTTTGGATCTGCACTGATTTCGTAACGA
The DNA here is from genome assembly GCA_001769275.1 of Bacteroidetes bacterium GWF2_43_63. Classification (NCBI taxonomy): domain Bacteria; kingdom Pseudomonadati; phylum Bacteroidota; species Bacteroidetes bacterium GWF2_43_63. The sequence goes on from MEOQ01000045.1 coordinate 157,712, forward strand.
CCCGAATCGCGCAGGAATCCGGGGTAATCTTCATGTGTCCAGTCAATCAGAGAATAATATAAGCCAAGTTTTAAGTCGGTTTTTCTTACTTCGTTCACAAACGGTGTAAGCACATCGCGCTTCGCCGGGGAACTTTTTTTTGTACTCAGGTCGTTGAATTTTGTGTCCCAGAGCGATACTCCGTCATGATGTTTCGAAGTAATAACTATGTATCTGGCTCCGGTTTTTTCGATCAGCGATACCCATCCGGCCGGATCGTATTTCTCTGCCGTGAATTCACTAATCTGAGCCATATAATCCTTGTGACTCATATGCCCGTTGTGAAACTCCCAGGACTCGCTGCCACGACCAGTGGAATAAATTCCCCAATGAATAAAAATGCCAAGTTTGGCATCGGAAAACCATTGCATTCTTGCTGAATGGCTTGTGTCGGTCTGCGCAATGGCTTGAGTCGCCAGCAGAAACAGCAGGGAAATATTAAGCAGATATTTCATGACTTTTAATCTTGAGACAAAGAAACAAAATGAACAGTGCTAAGCCAAATTGTTTTTGAAAAGCGGGCCAGTATTTATTTGAAATGACGCTACAAAAGTCCAAAAGTTGCTATTCAAGCGTATAATCAAAATCAATATCAGGAATTATATTGTGGCAAAAGACGAAATTTTCGAAATCCGAAAACCATTGAATGACAGTATTTGAATCAACAAAATAATTTTCGTTATTAATTATTTCATTATAGGAAGAATAAATCCACTCTTCCGGTCGTTGGAAAAAACCATGATAAACGGGGTTGTTGTGAATATACACAACAAGCGTTCGCAAGTAATCATCGGACAACACTTCTTTTCGCTGAAAGGGATGAATAAACAATCCGCCCATTCGTTTGTTTTGCTTATTGAACGCCTGCGTATAACTCGAAAACAAGTCGCCGAGCTGGCGGCTGATCCATATTTGAAGAAACGCTTCTACTTCCGATGCCGAGCCGTTTGAGCTTTTGAGGTCTTTTAAAGCTTCGAGTTTTCTAGAAGTCTTTTTATAGGCATTGAAGCGGGAGCTTGGGGATGTTTTTGCTGCGCTAAAGAAAGGTGGCAACTCCTCTTTCGCCATAAACTTCAACGAAGTTTCAAACTTCGTTGAAGTTGGCGAAGAAGTTTCAAACTTCGTTGAAGTTGGCGAAGTTGAAGTTGGTTTAAGCATCTCTTCCAGCGCAGCAACAATCTCTTCGCAGCTTTTTACCCGAACCAGAAAATGAAAGTGGTTCGGCATCAGGCAATATGCGTAGGTGTCGAAAAACGCTGATAAATGAAATTTGTATTTCTCGAGGAAAAACGAGAAATTTTCACCTTTGCGAAAAATATTTTCAAACCCGTTTGCATGATTATAAATATGGTAATATTTCCCGGATTCCAGATACATTATTGTTTGAAAATATTGCAGACTAGAACTGAATATAAATAAACGGCATCGCGTCGAGACTGTAAAGCTGATAGAGTAATATTATAAGAACGGCCAGGGTTGCGGCTTTGAGCGACCAGTGGGTTTTAGTAAATCCACCTAGGATTCCTGCGTACATTTTTATTGGCAGATATTGCAAAATCAAACCGCCCAGCATCAACAGGAACGGGGTCATATAAATACCAAGCCATTGCGGAAACAGGGCAAAATCTGCAGTCAGAATAAAATTATAGAATTCGCCGGCTTTGGCTAAGTTGGGAACTTTAAGCAATACGGCTGTAAAAACCAGAAAATGAAAAGTGATAAAAATGCTGATGAAAGAATAAATGCTTTTTGGCATCCATTTTTGGATTTTTGATCTGGTGTTCTGGCTAATCACATCCCAGGCGATGGCTGCTCCATGCAAAAGGCCCCACACCACAAAGGTAAGGGCTGCACCATGCCACAGGCCGGATACAAAAAATGTGATGAACACAGCCAGCAATATGAGCGATTTTCCACCCCGGCGCCACGCGAAGGCCATGGGTTGATACAAATATTCATTGAGCCAGTTGTATAATGTGATGTGCCAGCGGCGCCAGAATTCAGTGATGTTGCCTGCAATGAACGGCTTGTTGAAGTTGTGCTCAATGGTAAATCCCATCAGGCAACCAAATCCAACCATCATGTCGGTGTAGCCGGCAAAATCGAAATAGAGTTGCAGCAAACCTCCATAAGCGGCCATCAGCGCGTCAAGCCCGGTAAAATATTGCGGACTTTCGAAAACGCGATCCACCAGATTTGCAGCAATAAAATCTGCGAAAACAATTTTTTTGATTAGTCCAAGCATGATTAAAAACAGTCCTTTGCTCAGGATGTTTTTGTCAATGATTGGTTTTGAAATAAATTGAGGAAGTAAATCGCGCGCCTTCGAAATGGGCCCGGCCAGAATATTTGGAAAAAACGAAACATACAGCACATAGCGGAACCAGTTGCGCTCGGGCTCTTCGATGACTTCGCGGTGGATATCGAAAATGTAGGTGAGCGATTTAAAAACAAAGTAGGAAATGCCGAGTGGCTGAACGATTTTCAGCACCAGGGGCTCTGTTCCCGGGTGAACAAAACCCGTCCATGTTTCAAGCAGAAAATTGGTGTATTTGAAATATAAAAGGGCGCCAACATTGATGGCTACAGACAGCACCAGAAGCCATTTTTTACTTGCATCACTTTTTGATTTGTGTATGCCTTTTCCAATAAAAAAATCAATGGTGGCCATCAGAATCATCACTCCGACAAAAAGTCCGCTAATTTTGTAATAGAAGTATAAGCTGAAAAGCAGGAGGACACTGTTCCGCAAAGTGCGGTTGTTGAACGATAGCGAATACAGCAGATAGAAGAATGCGAAGAGTATGAAGAATGTGACAGACTGGAATATAAGCGGCTGTCCGGGCAGATATTGAAGCGAATACAGAAAGTCGGTAAACGAAAAATTCATACTACTTGATGCTTAGTTTTTGTCCGACATTCAGATTGTCGGATGTCATTTTGTTATCCTTCTTGATTTTATCGACGGTCGTATTGTATTTTTTTGCGATTGACCAGAGCGACTCACCGCTTTTCACAATATGAACAGTGCCGAGTTTGTTGCTTTGAGTCTGAGTGGTCTGTTGTTGTGTTGTAGTCTGTGTTGACGTTTTTTGGGCCGTTCCTGCGGTATAAATCACCAGCGTTTTCCCGGCAACAATATTACTTGATGTCAGCCCATTCCATTTTTTAATATCGTCAACAGACACTTTGTATTTCGCCGCAATCGAGCCGAGGTTGTCGCCACTTTTTATGGTATACACTACTTTCTTACTTCCGCTGCTTGTTTGCTGCGTAGAAGTATTCTGCACCGTAGTATTTTGTGTTGTTGTGTTTTTTACAGCTGTTTTGCTCACTAGCAGCTTCTGGCCTGCATTAATACGGGTGGAAGAAAGATTGTTCCATTTTTGAAGATCAGAAACCGTTACTCCATAACGCTTTGCAATGGTGCTTAGATTGTCGCCGGATCGCACAATATAGTACTGGCCTGTTCCCTGACCTGATGTTTTTATTCCACCTGTCTGATTTTTGTAATTCTCAATTTTGTCAGTCGCAGCAACTTCCTGACGGTTGTAATAGGTGGATTTATTAATAACCCAATTACCAAAATTGGTAGTATCGATGTGATCATTGAAAACGAGCAGGCTATCGGGATAGCGCGACAGGTAAGCAATGTATGAATTGAGCAGGGCATTGCAATACAATTCGCCTTTCACTTTGTAGCCCTTGTAACTAAGATGGCAGCGGTCGCGCTGCGACAATCCGTTCTTTGCCCAATTCAGCATGGATTGAGGCCCGCCGGATATATTGTAATAATCATAAAGAACAACATTCTGTTCTTTTGAAAGCAATCGGGTGAGCATGCTGTAATCTTTGCAGTTGGTAATATTTCTTCCGCGATAATAAATATCTTGTGCATTTGGCAGCATGAAAACAGCATTGGGTGCCGACTCGCGGAAAAGCGCGATCGATTTGTTGATGCTGCTCATGATGTATTGATAGTTGAATGTGCCGCGAAAAAAATCATTAATTCCCAAATCAAAAATCACAAGATCGGGCTTCACTGCCTTTAGCTGCGTAGAAGTAAGGTTTTGATTGAAAAAACTGTGATAGCCTGCGCCGTTGATCCCAACGCTGATGTATTGAATACCGGAGTTGGCCACGCTCTGGATTTCGATACCATAACACTCGAAATATTTTTGTTCGGGCGATGTTTTGTTCACAACAAGTGTCAGTGTGTCCGATGCTTTTGGCAGAATTACCTCGACATACGGAAGGCTGTCGGAATGGCAATCTGCATCAACCCACGTGTTGGTGCCACCGGCTTTTATTTTCGCATCGAAACTTTCTTTTCCTTTGTGGCAATAGATGCGAATCCTTTTAAAATCGGGCTGAATGGAGTAGTAGTGTTTTCTGAAAATCAGCTTGAATCCTGCGGTTGAGTCGGTCGTGAATACCGTGATGCCACTGATGCCAATATTCATTTTTGGCTTTAGCTCTACATTTTTCGATGCTGACCAGACTCCATGCGACTGAGCAAAATAATCAAACGCAGAATGGGTGCCGGCTGCCTGATAAGGGAAAACTATCCCGCGTCCACCGAAGCCAAAAATCTGCTGAAGCATTGCCCGGGTGATACCCGTTCCAATGTCGCTCTGAATGTGAGAATCGCCAATATGTAGAATGACGACTTTTTCCTTGTTGGATTTTTTTAGCTTTTCGAAAAATGGTGCTATGGCATCGATCTGATACCACTCAAGCATGTTTTTATCGTACTGTAAAAAATCGAAAAATTCGCTGTACTTGACGGCTTGCTTCAGGTAATTTGTATCAGTTGGATTCTTCTGAGCATGGCTTTTCAGGCCGAAGAACAGAAGTCCGGTGATCAACACAAATATTTTGAAATTACCTGTCATCATTTACCGGCAGTTGTTCCGTGAATTAAATATTTATTGTATTCGCCCATAATGGCGAGGAAAAGTTCATTGACAACAATCTCACGTCCTTTGTCGCTGTAATGTCCGTCACGCGATGCCCAGCCCTTTTTATTCCAGGCCAGCACAGAGTTTTCGCCACCCATCAGCTGATACAGATCGAAAAATGCACAACCGTTTTTCAGCGCTACTTCTTTCTGAACATCACGAATTCGGCTTACCATCGGGTACGATGCATAGGTTCCGCCAACACTGCGTGCAACATCGTTCACACCAATTACAAGCACGGATGCATCGGGCAGGGCTTTGCGGAAATGCGCGTAGAGCCGGTCGTAGCTGTTTTTGATGTTGTTCAGCGACGCTTCATTTTTCACATAGGGTGTAACGTTTCCGCCAAACTGGAGTATTACAAGTTTGTTATTTAGCTTTATGAATTGTGCTTTCAAAAAATCGTTTTGAATAGTCATAAGTCCGTCGCCGCTATGTCCGCGTAGACCATAATTGTCAAATTGAACTCCGGCACCGGGATCAAAGCTCAGTCCGTAAATCTCAGGACTGGGGCCGGTGAACACGAATTTTAATGCTGCCGGATTCGATTTAAGCGGAAGCTTCAAAACATTGAATGGATCGGGACTATCAAGCACAACTTCGGCCAAAAGTTCATTGGTTTTTGAATTATAAACTTTCAGCTCAGCTGTTTCAGTTGCTTTTCCATACCATAATTTTGCAACACTGTAGCCGCGGAAAAGTTTCAGATATACAGTTGCATTTGCGTAGGAACAAGCTGGAATTTTTATTTTGGTTGTATCTCCGTTTTCTCCGATGCTGTCGCGTGTGCATTCCGGAGTTGAAAAACGATAACGGAACACAGCTCCTCCGGCACAATACAACCCTTTGGCAGAGCGATTATGAAACACAGTGTGGCGAACCCAGTTGGGGCTTGTGCTTCGCGTATAACTAACCGGCGAAGTCACATCGTCGATTGGAACATAACCAACTCCACTGCCGCCAAACTTGTCCTGAAACATGATCCGGAGCAGGCTTGTGATGCGGTCTCCCTCGATTTGCGAATCGCCATAATGGCCGATACGAATGAGCGAAGAATCGCTTTTTTGCAGATATTTGAAAAAATTCTCCAGCGCAGTGCCACCTTCGGCAGCCGAAGGATTAAGGAAAAAATCGCTGGAATTAAACACTGATTCATCAAGAATGCTCATGCGTTTTATAGCATCCTCGTTCACGCCGTAGGCGCGCGATTCAAGCATCGCAATCACACTGTCTACATTTTGTGTATTGTCCTTTACTTTAAAATTCAGAATTTCTTCCTTTGGAATAAAAGTAATAATCCTGTTGCCTACAACAATCTCGCTTTTTGGCCAGAAACAGGATGCTGCAAGCAGGAGTACGCCTGTCAGCACAATAATTGCAAAGACCTGATATCTCTTCATTTTATGCGATCAGCTTTTCATTGATGATGGTCAGCATATCGCCGACGTTTTTCATTTTCACCATTTCTTTCAACTTGAAACGGAATCCAAAAGCCTCTTCCACTTTTGCAATCATGGTTAAATGTGTGAGGCTGTCCCATTTGTCAACATCGTTGGCTGTCATTTCAGGGTTGATAACAAGAGCTGGTGCCTGAAACACGTCTCTGAAAATTTCCTGAACCTTTGAATTGATTTCTTCGTTGTTCATAGTATTATTATCCTTTCATTAAATTCATTATGTCGACTTTCATTAACAGCATTCCGGCTCCGGGAAAGTATTTCAGCACGTCCGGGTCGTCACAATAAGTACGTTCTGTAATGGTGAATCCCATTTTTTCGTATGCGTGAATGGCTGTTTTGTTCTCAATGTAAGTCATCAGTTCGGCATTGCTGACCGGATACTGCTGCAATAGATATTTTGCAACATGCGCTTTGAAGAGCTTTGTAATTAGTCCCTTGCCTCTGTGTTCTTCCGCGACAAATGCAGATTCAAACTGCAGATCTCCATCCGTGCGATGCACCATCATTTTGTCGGTGATGTGTTTTTGGTTCTGCACAAATTCCAGTGCCCCTTTCGGATAGTATTGCTGCATGAGCACCGAACGCACCATCCATGATGAAACACCATCAAGGCCCTCAATCCATGCGGAAATACAAGCCACAGGTTTCCCTTCATATTCTGCAACAAGAAAGTGAAACGGCGAAAATTCGCATCCTTCCACTTCTTCGGGCATCATGGCTTCAATAGCGTCGCGTGCCTGCTCGTAGCTGATTCCGAACAAGGCAGCATAACTTGTGTTTGTGCCGGTTGAGCCGATATCTGCTTTCAGAATGGCTTCAGCCAGAAAACGATAATCGCTTTCCTTCGCGCGGCGTATGGTGTAGTTGAGATCAGTCATGTCCAAGTACCAGATTATTAATTTCTCTGCGGTTTATTTTGCCATTGTTGTTTAGCGGAAAGCTGCTTATGAAGCGGAATTCGGAAGGAATCATATAGAATGGCATTTTGCTTTTCAGATAATCGTTCAAGTCGTGTATCGCGTCTTCGCTGCCTTCAATGGCTGCAACAATAACGTCGTTTCCTGTAGTATCGTGTGCGGCCATGGCAACTACTCTGCGATTTTCGTAAAACGAAGCAATATGATGTTCTATTTCGCTCAATTCCACACGGAAGCCGCGGATTTTAACCTGATAATCTTTACGTCCAAGATAAAAGTACAAGCCGTTTTCACGAATACATATATCCCCGGTGCGGTAAAAATTCTTCCCATTTATTTCAACAAACGCTTCGCGGTTTTTTTCTTCATTCTTCAGATAACCCGTAATTACCTGACCTCCGTTGAGGAGCAGTTCTCCTTTTTCGCCATCCGCCACAATTTTATTCTCATCATCAACAATCACTGCATCAATGTCGAGCGTAGGCCAGCCGATACTGACAATGCCATTGCGCGAAGGAATTTCATTTTCCGGCATGCGATACCACACGGAATAAATAGTTGCTTCGGTAGGTCCGTACAGATTTTGAAATTCCGCATTTGGACAGCATTTCTTCCACTCAAGAGTGAGTCCGTGCGGAACCGCTTCGCCGCTGAGACACATGTATTTCATTTTTTCGAGCATGATCTCATCGAAGTATGGCCGTAGATAAGCAACCACGCTGGGAACGAGAATGGCAAACTCGATTTCATATTCTTCGAGCAGTCTGAAAATTGTTGGATACTTAATATTGTTGTTCGGAACTGAAAACAAAGTTCCTCTGCAAATAAACGGTGACAAAATGGAAACAATGCTTAGGTCGAAACTGAGATCGAACATCTGCAGAAAGCGGCTGCCCGGGCCAAGTTGGTAATTCATTGTTTCGAGGTTGCGCAGAAAAGAGCGCACATTGCCGTATGAAACCGGAACACCTTTTGGCTGACCTGTACTGCCGGAAGTAAAAAGAATATAGGCCGTGTCATTGTCTTCGGGCGATGCAGGATGGTCAAAAATATTTTCTTTCAGATCGCACGTACATACGAATTCGGAATTGGCTTGCACTTTTTCTGTGCTGTGCAGAATGAGTTTTATTTCAGCCTGCTCAACAATGCTCGCAATGCGGTCGGACGGGTGGTAGGGGTTGAGTGGTACATAAATATTTCCGGTGGCCCAGATGGCCATGGCTGCGGCATAAGTGTCGGCATGATCCGAAGCCACAACACCGACAGCAGCTTTTTTCAAGCCACGCGAAGTAAGCAAAGATGCAATGGCATCGATTCGATTGCGAAACGAAGTGTAGGAATAAAAAACGTCCTCAACGCAAATGGCATTCAGCTTTTCATCGTAGTCTGGAAGAAACGGAAATATCACCTTGTTTGTTTTTTGCAAAAGTAGTCATTTCAGGCAATATTTTTGCAGTGCGGCGCGCTATTCATTGACACCCTTTTGTTAATCATGCGAACATTTTTTCTTCTTCTTGCCCTTTTTATTGTCAGTCCGGTTATACATGCACAGACCGACACCAGTCTGAGAGCCATGAATGAGCGGGAAATTGAATTGTACAGGCAGATTATGGAATACCGATCAAAAAAGCGATTGAAAAGTATTCCTGTTTCATCATCGCTTACAAAAGTAGCTCAGTGTCATGTCCGCGATTTGAACAATTACCCGCCTGCAAAAAAATGTGGTATGCACAGTTGGAGCGAAAATGGGCCATGGAAGCCGGTTTGCTACGATGCTGCGCGCAATGGCCCCGAGTTGATGTGGAGTAAGCCATCGGAACTGACTTCGTATATCGGCAGGGGTTACGAAAACTCATTCTGGACAACAGATACTTCTTTCAGGGCTGAAGATGCACTTGCTGCCTGGAAATCGAGTCCTCCGCATAATTCTGTAATCATAAACCTCGGTATGTGGAAAGACTCGAAATGGAAAGCCATTGGATTGGCTGCCGAAGGGAATTATGCAGTAGTCTGGTTTGGCGAGAATGAAGATCCAGCCGGGAACATTGATTTACCGGAATAATTATTTTCTGAAAGGTCTTACAACATTGACCGGATCAGCAGGAACAGCCCGCCCGACATGACAATGGTAACCGGGATGGTAATAACCCAGGTGAGCAGAATGTTGTAAATGGTTTTCATTTGCAGATTGTGCCAGCCGCCTTCATACACCATAGATCCTGCAATGCCGGATGAGAGCACATGGGTTGTACTTACCGGCAAGCCAATGGTTGACGAAGACATGATGGTTGCGGTTGCTACTATTTGGGCGCTGGCGCCTTGTGCATAACTCATCTGCGTTTTGCCGATTTTTTCACCAAGTGTTGTTACAATACGTTTCCAGCCAATCATAGTACCGAGCCCAAGTGAAATTGAAACCATCAGAATCACCCACCAAGGTGCATATTCCGTGTAAGAGTCCATTTCCTTAATATCGTTTTTCAGCATTTTGCTTTCTTTATGATTCAACACAAGTGCATTGTTCTTAACGACAGAAGGACTTTTTAGAAACTCATTCATTTTTTTCTTAATGGTAAGAATGTCTTTTCTTGCATTGAATCGGTCGAGCTTGTCTGATTGTTCAGGATTCTGTGCTATCAGTAAATTCCCTTTAAGATCAGAAATACAGGATGTCAGTGTAGTATATACAGGCAGATCGGCCACCAGGATTTTTGTAGTATCGGTTTTGCCAATATAATACTCAATGTGATTTACATTACCGATCATATTGGATGGGTTTTTCGAAATATCGAGTGCGAAGTGTGCAGGCAGCAAGCTGATCAGAATAATCATAATCAATCCAACTCCTTTCTGTCCATCATTGGAGCCATGCGAATAACTTACGGTGGTGCATGTCCCGATCAGCAGTAAACGCACCCAAAAAGGCGGCTTTTTCTCCGGATCGGCAGGTTTGAAAAACTTTTTCTTTCGGATGGTTCGTTTTAAAATGTGCATCAAAAGAATTGTAAGCCCAAAGCCGATTACCGGTGAAATCAAAAGTGCGCTGAATGCTTCAATAACTTTTGTCCAGTTAAGCGCTGCACCACTTGAGTCTGAAATGAAAAGAAAGGCAAGACCAACGCCGAAAATACTTCCAATGAGTGTGTGCGAGCTGGAGCAGGGAATACCGAAATACCAGGTGCCAAGGTTCCAGATGATGGCTGTCAGAATTAGCGAAGCAACCATCGCAACATTATGACTGATGTTTTGGTCGAGCAGAATTTCGAGGGGCAGCAGATTAATAATACCAATTGCAACCGCAATTCCACCAAAATAAACGCCTAGAAAATTGAAGATTCCGGACCAGATTACTGCTACCCGGGGTTTCAGCGAACGTGTGTAAATGACCGTTGCAACTGCATTGGCCGTATCGTGAAATCCATTGATAAATTCAAACGCCATGGCTGCCAATATGCAACCAAACAACAGGATGGTCATCCCTAAATCAAGTCCGAACATTTTTTCTAATTTCCTGCAAATTTCCTGGAAATTCCAATATGAATTTAATGTTACGCATTAATAACCATTTGGTAACAATAAATTAATATTGACCCGGATCTGTCAGTTGATTCCGGGTCAATATTAATTGAAAAACAAGCTGCTAGATCAAGCGGTAATCAGTGTCGGCCGCCTGGCTTTTGGTTCTGATATCGAGTTCTGTCAATTCATTTACAAAGCGCGTGATATTCTGAATTTCGGTGGTGATGTTGAAAAACAGCAGACTTGAGCGTGATGCATTTTCTTTGCGTTTCACCCGCTCGATCTGAGAACGCCGGACAATTTTGATTTTATCGCAAACGACATTGGCTATCTGATGCAGATCGTCGGCCAGGCCACGACCCGAATCTTCCATCACAATTTTCTTTGAGAAGTCGCATAACTGCTGCAGATCTTCGGACAAAGACTCGAAATCGCGCATTTGATTTTTGCCGAGATTTTTATGCTGATTATTGATGTGATTATACACAGGGTGCGTCAAATAACCAAGACTGACTGAGATTTCACGGAGGATTTCAGCGTTTTTGAGATAGTATTCGCCATAGAGCACGTAATTGTCTCCCAGTGCTGAAATTGAGCTGTTGACGGTTGAGCTGAACAATTCTGTCCGCTTATTAATGTCTTTCACAATTTCATCAGCTTCTTTCAGCTTTTTCAGTTTTTCTTCTTCAAGGCCTTCACGGATTAAAGTGACGACTTCAGGAATTTTCTCTATTACATACGAAACATTGGTTCTGCATAAGTCGAGAATTTCGCTTTCGCCGGTATTCTCATCAATGCGTAACATGTTTTCTTTTTCCTGATAATCCTTTTCGCGACGACGGTGAATAACTTTGCTGCGGACAAGAAAGAATATGGCAAATACGGACAGAAGAACGACTGAAACAATGCTGCCCAGATAGAGCACATAGGCAAGCAGTGCGGCAGAAAGGAAGGCCAGAAATGCTGTAATGAACCAACCGCCAATTACAGTGGTAACTCCGGAAACGCGATACACAGCGCTGTCGCGGTCCCAGGCGCGGTCAGCCAGTGATGTTCCCATGGCCACCATGAAAGTAACATAGGTTGTTGAAAGCGGGAGTTTGAGCGATGTTCCGAATGCAATGAGACTTGATCCGACGGTGAGATTTATTGCAGCGCGTACCATGTCAAATGCCGGTGCATCGGGACTGTTGCTCATTGGAGGAGCAGCAAACCGTTTTTCGATCCAGCGATGGACAGCAGGAATGCGTACCAGTGTAAAGAAATTTCCGATTGAAACAGCCAGTTTTACAAGCGAACGAGCTACCGGATTGGTGTCGAAATTTTCAACACCTTCGTTCTGACGCGACAATCCAACCTCGGTGCGGATAACGGTTCGGGTTTTTTTATTGAGCCACAAAGTCAGCAACATGATTAATCCAGCCCCCATCAGAAATCCAACCGGAACCTTGGCCGGAGTACTTAATGTCTCCATTGTCATTGTTGGATCTCCGGTTACAGAATAGGCCTGGTAGGCATCGAGACCAGCCAGTGATGGTCCGAGAAAGTTTACGAGGTCATTACCAGCAAATGCCATGGCGATTGCAAAAGTTCCATAAATCACAATGACCCGAAAAACATTTACTCTGAAAAGCAATTGCAACATCAACAGAATTACAGCGGCCCCTGCCATTACTGAAGTAAGCATCAATGCAAGGTGCTGGGCCACATATTCTTTCATGTCCTTATCGATGAAAGTGGCCGATTTCATTCCTTTGAAAAATATAAAATATGAAATAAGGGCGATTGCAATGCCACCGAAAATGGCTCCGCCGATTTTATATCTTGAGAAGTTGAAACTGAAAACAGTTCGCGCAATTTTTTGAATAAGCAATCCGAAAAAGAAAGCGATGGCAATGGATACAAAAATAGCAATGATCATTGCAAAAGCTTTTTCTGTATTCATGTACATATCGAGATCGCCAATTGCCTGCCCATTTTCAACAAGTTTTGCCACTGAAAAAGTAAAGGAAGCACCCAGCAACGCCGCAACCAGAGAAACGGTTGTCGATGTTGGCAGTCCAAGCGTATTGAAGAAATCAATCAGCAGCACATCGTTGAGCATTACGGCCAGATAAATCATAATGACTTCTTCGAACATAAAATATTGCGGATGAAACACCCCTGATCGCGCCACGTCCATCATGCCGCCGGCAAACAAGGCGCCAACAAAAACACCCAGCGAAGCTATCACGAGCAACCACTTGAAAGTGAGACTACGGGAGCCGTACCCGGAGTTGAGAAAGTTTACTGCATCGTTGGCCACACCGACGGTGAGATCCATTATTGAGAGCAGAAAAAGTACGACCAATACACCTATAAAATAATATTCCATTGTACGGAGTTTTTAATGATGCAAAAATAAAGGTACAAAAACAACTCTACATTAGCGCTATGTTAAGAAATTATTAGGTGGGATAGTAAGAGGATGTCTCAAAATTGAAAATCGTTACGATATTCCATCGTTCCGGCCGGTTCGAAATCCCTCGAAGGGTTCTGAACCCTTCGAGGGATAATATTCGGCCGGAATATGGAATCGTCGTAACAGCTTCAAAAACAACGATTCCATACCCTTTCGCTCCTACGTCGCTTTCGGACGATGGAATATTATTTTTGAAGAAGGCGATATTTTGAGACATCCTCGTTGTTGCAGCAACAAAAAATGGGTTTAGCTTTTACACTAAACCCAATAGAGATTATTTAAACAGAAACAATGAACTCAGACTTACATTCCTCTCAGGTTTTCTTTGCGGACGCTGTCTTTCTGCTCGTTGGTTTGTTTGAAATTGTATTTGAGCACTGCACTTTCCCAATCACCATACATTGGGTTTGGAAGAACGATAAAACGCTTTCCGAATTCCGATTTGTTTTCGTCGGTAACGGTAAAGCGATCATCAACCGTTTTGTTTTCAAAAATACCGCTAAAATCATTCATATTGTCGCCAATCAGCAACACAATATTATGAGTTGCCGATACTTTGTCGCGACGCTCGTTTTTGCTACTGGTCTTGTCGCGCAGCAACAAATGTTCATCATCGATCATAGGGAAACCAAGTGCCCGCATATTTTTTATGGTAGCATCCTTTTCGGCAATTTTTCGATTGCTGACATAAAACACATCGACGCCTTTTGAAACAGCGTATTTCATAAATTCAACTGCACCGGGAATGGCCGTGGCAGATGCTTTGTCGATCCATTCACCCCAACGTTCAGGGTAACCGAAGTTTCCGAGAATATTCGCAGCTTCGTAGGGGCTATTGTCTACCATGGTTTCGTCAATATCTACAACAACAGCAAGTTTTTTAGGGCCTTTATAACTTTCAAGTGTTTGATCGATCGAAATCCGTGCAGTATTGAATGCCTGATAGCACATAGCGCGCATTTCTGCTGAAGTCTGATACCAGAGTACCGCCATCAGCATGTAGTCGTAATCAAAATTGTTTACATAAACCGTGTCGTGAACAATCACCGTTTTTTCAACAATACGCTCAGTCTGACATGCAGTCAGGGTGAGTAAGCCAACTAAAACAACAACGAACAGATTTTTCATGGGTTTTTGTTTTGATGAAAAAGGCCGGACAAAGCCGGCCCTTAAAGAATTGGGTTGAATAATTAATCAGCAAGTTTTTTATACTTGTTGTAACGCCATTTTGCATTGTCTTCGCAAGCGGCAAACAGTACCTTTGCTTCATCGGGAAATGCCTGTTCAAGTGAAGTAAAACGCACTTCGCTTTTCAGGAACTCCTGGAATTTGCTCCAGTCCGGTTCTTTTGAATCGAGAATAAATGGATTCTTTCCTTCGGTTTCGAGCTGCGGATTGAAACGATAGTTTTGCCAGTAGCCCGATTCCACTGCATGTTTGCCCTGTGCCTGGGTTTTGCCCATGCCGGCACGCAAACCATGGTTGATGCAAGGCGAGTAAGCAATGATGAGTGATGGTCCCGGATAAGCTTCAGCTTCGCGGATGGCTTTCAGATACTGACTCTGGTCGGCACCCATTGAAACCTGGGCAACATACACATAACCGTATGACATGGCCATCATGCCGAGATCTTTCTTGCGGGTTTTCTTTCCCGAAGCAGCAAACTTGGCAACAGCACCAGTTGGTGATGATTTCGAAGCCTGACCGCCGGTATTTGAATACACTTCAGTGTCAAGAACAAGAACGTTGATGTCTTCGCCGCTGGCAAGTACATGGTCGAGTCCGCCGTAGCCGATATCGTATGCCCAGCCGTCGCCGCCAAATACCCAAAATGATTTTTTAATCAGGTATTGTTTTTTGTCAACGATTTCTTTTGCAATTTCTGAATTGTCTTTTTCAGCAATAGCCACAAGTTTTGCAGATGCTGCTTCAGATGCTTCAGCGTTGTTCATGCCGGCAATCCATTCCTCACAAGCAGTTTTCAAATCACCGCTTAATCCGGCAGCAATGGCTTCCTGCATTTTCATTGAAAGGAAATCGCGCATTTTATTCACACCGGTGGCAATACCTAAACCGTATTCTGCATTGTCTTCGAACAGTGAGTTGGCCCAGGCAACACCTTTACCACTCTTATTGTTGATGGTGTATGGAGTTGAAGGAGCAGAGCCGCCATAGATTGATGAACAACCTGTCGCATTGGCAACAATCATTCGCTCACCATAGAGCTGTGTGATGGCCTTGATATACGGAGTTTCACCGCAACCAGCACATGCGCCGGAGAATTCAAATAATGGCTGTGCAAACTGGCTGTTTTTAACCGATTTACTCTTCTCGAGCACGGTGTCTTTATAGCCAACTTTTTCGTCCATATAAGTCCAGCGTTCTTTTTCAGCAAGCTGGGTTTCGAGTGGTTTCATTACCAGTGCCTTTGTTTTGGCAGGACACACATCGGCGCAGTTGCCGCAACCGGTGCAATCCATCGGGCTTACCTGAATACGGAAATTGTATTCCTTGGTTGCTGCAAGACCTTTTAAAGTAGTGGTTCCGGCAGGAGCTTTGGCAGTTTCTTCTTCGGTGAGGAGGAAAGGACGAATGGCAGCGTGAGGGCAAACGTATGCACACTGGTTGCACTGGATGCAGTTTTCCGATTGCCATTCAGGTATGGTAACAGCAATACCACGTTTTTCATATTTCGTGGTTCCGTATGGGAATGTGCCATCTTCACGTCCAACAAAAGTCGAAACTTTCAGATCGTCGCCGCTCTGACGGTTGATCACGTCGGCTACATTGCGGATAAAATCAGGATGTGTTTCATCGTCGAATGCAGCTTTGCCTTCCAGGTTTTTCCATTCAGCCGGGATGGCTACTTCGGTAAGTTCACCACCGCGGTCTACTGCTGCGCAGTTCATCTTCACTATTTCTTCGCCTTTGCGGCCGAACGATTTGTCAATGAATTTTTTCATTTCTTTCACTGCCAGATCGTAAGGAATTACGCCTGAAATTTTGAAGAAAGAAGCCTGCATGATTGTGTTGGTGCGGTTTCCCAGACCAATTTCATCGGCAATTTTAGTAGCGTTGATGGTGTAGAATTTAATCTCATTCACCGCCATGTACTTCTTCATATCATCGGGCAGGTGATTTTTTGTTTCTTCAACATCCCAGATGGAGTTGAGGAGGAAAACGCCACCTTTTTTCAGACCTTTTAGCATGTCGTAGCGGCCCAGATAAGCCGGAACGTGACAAGCAACAAAGTCAGGTGTGTTTACGAGATACGGCGAGCGGATGGGAACATCACCGAAACGAAGGTGTGATGCGGTAAATCCACCAGATTTTTTTGAATCGTATGCAAAATAACCCTGGCAATATTTGTTGGTGGTTTCACCAATAATTTTGATGGAGTTTTTGTTTGCACCAACAGTACCATCGGAGCCGAGACCGTAGAATTTTGCCTGGAAAATGCTGGGATCTGAAATATTGATTTCGGCAATCAGTGGCAGTGATTTGAAAGTAACATCATCAACGATGCCAATGGTGAAGCCGTTTTTCGGCTCATTGTTTTTCAGGTTGTCATACACGGCAATGATCTGAGCAGGCGTAGTGTCTTTTGAAGACAGACCATAACGGCCACCAACTACGAGCGGAGCATTGGGTTTGTTGTAAAACAGATTTTTGATATCGAGATACAAAGGTTCGCCTTCGCTGCCCGGTTCTTTTGTGCGGTCGAGAACAGCAATTCGTTTCACTGATTTCGGGAACACATTCATGAAATATTTTTCGCTGAATGGACGGTAGAGGTGACAGGTGAGAAGACCAACTTTTTCGCCTTTGGCATTGAGATAATCAATGGTTTCGCGAATGGTTTCGGTAACAGAACCCATGGCAATGATGATGTTTTCAGCATCAGCGGCACCGTAATAAGTGAATGGGTGATATTCGCGACCAGTAAGTTTGTTCAGCTCAACCATGTATTCTTCCACGATGTCGGCAACCTTGTCGTAGAAAGGGTTTGCTGCTTCGCGTGATTGGAAATAAATATCAGGATTCTGTGCAGTACCGCGGGTAACAGGATGTTCCGGATTCAGCGCTGCGTGACGGAAGCTGGTGAGTGCCTTCATGTCGACAAGCTGCTTCACATCTTCGTTCTCAAGATATTCCACTTTCTGAATTTCGTGTGATGTACGGAAACCATCAAAGAAATGCAGGAAAGGAATGCGTGAACGGATAGAGGCCAAATGCGCTACCGGAGCGATGTCCATGATTTCCTGAACACTTCCGGTGGCCAGCATGGCAAATCCGGTCATACGGCAACTCATCACGTCGCTGTGGTCTCCAAAGATTGACAGAGCCTGAGCAGCAATGGCGCGGGCCGAAACGTGAAATACGCCTGGCAGAAGTTCGCCAGACATTTTATACATATTCGGAATCATCAGGAGAAGGCCCTGTGAAGCCGTATAAGTCGATGTGAGTGAGCCACTCTGTAGTGAGCCGTGCATGGCGCCGGCAGCACCAGCTTCGCTCTGCATTTCGACAACTTTCACGGTGTCGCCGAAAATATTTTTACGTCCGTTTGCCGACCACTCGTCCACATACTCGGCCATCGTACTCGATGGAGTGATGGGATAAATGGCTGCTACTTCGCTGAACATGTACGATACATGTGCCGCAGCGTAGTTGCCGTCACATGTAATGAACTTTTTGTTTTTCATGTTTTATCTGAATTTCTGATTATTAGTTTTTGGAGTTGCGAAATTAATCATATTTTATTTCTTTTAAGGTGTTTTAAGTGGGTTTTGTGGAAATTTAACCCCGTTGAAATTTGACCGGTAAATAATTATGTATTAATATTTTGTCAGTTAATGCCTGAAATTTGCAGATTCGCAAAATAAAACCGAAAAGAGCTCGTTAATATTTCGCAAAACCAATAATAATATATCAATGAAAAACCTGATTTTTTCAGCTTTAATGATGTTCGCTCTGACATCAGTCTTCGCACAGTCCGATTCAAAGCCGAGGATTCGAATTTCAGACATCATGGTTCAGGGCGGGATGCAGAACTTCAATAATTTCAGTCTCGATCAATCTGACTTTATCAAGCTTGCTCCCGGAGATCCTTTTTTGTTGACCGATTTCAGTGATTATACAAAATCGCGCTCAACGGGTGCCAGTAGCGGATTGTTTGCTGTTACAATCGGTTTGAAGTTTCTTGATACAGAACATGATTCATATAGGGCCAATCCGGTACTTCGCCTCGGAATCTTCAATGCCCGTACTTCACCTGACGGAATATTCTATTCAAAAGATGAGTATTTCAGATATGACACACTGACTTCGTCGGCAACTAATCAGCAATATTTTGTCGATTCGGTTTCCACCTCCCATTACGAAATGCATTATTCGTCTGAACATCTTGGCTTGACTGCATCTGTGCAGTTTAGCACCAATCCTGAAAAGCGTGTTTCGCTTTATGCCGGAGCCGGCCTCATTGCTGCGTTTTCATTCAACAACACAACCGAGGTTGCCAATTATGAATATGGAAGCTTTGTATCTGATGATATTTTTTATAATAGTTCCGGACATTATTCCAGCGATTATGATTATAAATCGATTTTCTACACCAATAAAACAACAACGCTGATGTCGTTCGGAGTCCCGCTGGGCTTCGATTTCAGAATGGGCAGATCGCATTATTTCTGGAATCAGATTCATCTGGTTTATGAAATCAGACCATCCGTTACAATGACAGATATTCCGGAATTAAAGACTTTCACCACAACAGGATTGTGCAGTACATTGGGTTTTAAAGTGGCGTGGTGATTTTCTGGTTTTTTTGCGAACATCCTTGCCTGGATTTTTCAGGCGGGGTTTTTTGAATCCTTCAGGTTATACATGCAACTCTTCCCACAACGCAGAGAGCTTGCTTCGCAAGGCACTCAGGTTGTGGGAGGGTTTTGAAGCCAACCTCTCCACCGTAGAATAGCGTCGCATTGTGCGACCTGGGTGCGCTGGACTGAAACTCAAATGTTGTCCACAATGCAGAGAGCTCGCTACGCGAGGCACTCAGGTTGCGGAAGGGCATTGAAGTCTTTTCCTATAGTCAGCAAACAAATCCAATTTTTGAATAAATGTATATTTGTGAAAAATAATTTGGATAGTTATGACTCGAAATCGAATCAAAGACCGCTTATTTACAGTTATTTTCGAGTCCGATACCCAGGCTGGAAAATTTTTCGATATTACTTTGCTGATTTGTATTTTAATCAGTGTTATCACTATTCTTCTGGAAAGCATACCCAGCTATCAAAAAGAGTATTCTTATTGGTTTCGGTCTGTGGAATGGTTTTTTACGATTGTTTTCACGCTGGAGTATGGTTTGCGGCTTTACAGCACCAGAAATGCGAAAAAGTATGCGCTAAGTTTTTTTGGAATAATCGATCTTTTGTCGATCCTGCCCACATACATCGGTCTTGTTTTTGCCGGCGCACATTCCCTTATGATTATTCGATTGGTGCGGGTTTTGAGAATTTTCAGAATTTTCAAACTCACCAAACAACTCACCGATGGGAATGTTTTGTTGTCGGCTCTAAAGGCCAGTAGAAGCAAAATAATGATTTTTCTGATGTCGGTGCTTTTAATTGTTTGCGTTTTCGGAACCATTATGTATCTTGTTGAAGGTCCTGTTAATGCCAGTTTCGACAGCATTCCGCGCAGTATTTACTGGTGTATTGTTACGGTGACAACGGTGGGCTATGGCGATATTTCTCCTGTAACCAGTGGCGGGCAGTTTTTAGCCAGCATACTGATGATATGCGGTTATGCTATTTTGGCTGTGCCAACCGGAATAATGACGGGTGAAATCATCCGCAGTGAAAAGAAGGCCACTGCACAAACCTGCCCTTATTGCACAAAACAAGGTCATGACAAAGATGCAACGTATTGCAAGTTTTGTGGCATGCCGCTACATGAGAGGGCTTAGGTACTTCGATGCGATGAAGACTCGTGAAACATATTGCTGAATGCTTCATCGCTCAGTGTGACAGTTTTTTTGGTTCCGCTGTCATTCAGTCACGAAAGCTTTCGTGAGTTTGCAATAAAGACTTTTATATGAAACCAGCTTCAAATGTATCCCCGCCAGCTTTGCAGCGGGCAGGGAAGAACGACAGCGGGTTTTAGTTAGTCGCACTTCGATACGATGAAGACGGGTGTAGCGCAAAGCTTATGCGTCATCACTCAGTGTGACAATAGTTTTTACAGCTTGCTCAGCTTAGTAAGCAGCATATATTCCATCAAATCGCCTTTGTCGCTGTAGGTCTCGGATTTTACAATGCCAGCGCCTATCGAAATATAATCTACGGATGAATGTTTTGTATTTATAAAACCTGTCTTGGACTGGATTTTCGATGAGATTTTATAAACTTCGAAAGTGCCGGCAGCCGTAGTCATGGTCTCTTTTCCACCAATCTTGCGATCGGTAATATTAATTGTCATTGTCATAATGGTCATTCCGTTGCTGCTCATTTGATAAGTAATGTTTGCATCGGGCAATGAGGCGCCTTCGGTGAGGGTGGCGGGAAATTGCAGGTCATTGGCGGTCATAGCGATTTCCATATCTGGGTTTTCCTGATAGAAATTTTCTCCCAGAAAATCTTTCATGTCAAAATAAAAAACGCCATCAGCGCATTTCATAATCAGATCGCCGGATCCTTCAACTTCACCCTTTTCATTCATTACAGTTGTGGTAACAGTTGCATCGTAACCGTTTGTAAGGTCTTTAACCGATTTAACCGAATAGGCATTAACACCTTCAACTTTATCTTTTTTGTTGTATTGGGTCATTTCCCAGCTGTTTCCGGTTTTAAGCGGAAAGTATTCTGGACAAACCTGAGCGCTCATCCAGATTGGGAGAAGCAGAAGTAATGCAATGTTTGCAAGTGTTTTCATAGTATTTTTGTGGCAAATATAATAATAAATGGGTTATCAACTCGCAAATTTCATCGACCATCACCCCTCGAAGTGTTTCAAGTCCTACACCACAACATTCCGCCGTTTGTAAACTTGTGTTTCCCGACGATTCCACGTAAGTAATGTTATACACTCAGCCCTTATAAAATGACGGTAGAATGTCGGGAAACCCAACATTCTGTCGTCCGCATGACTGATTTTGGAGAAAGGTTGCGGACACGGAATCGTTGGGGGTAAATTGTTTCAAATCCTTTTTGAGGTATAATCAAAACTGAATCTTCAATTGCTCATTCAACCGAAAGCTTCTCCGGTGATAGGATGTGATGCCGTTTTCAGCAATCGCTTTTTTGTGTCCGGGCGATGGGTAGCCTTTATTTTCATTCCATCCGTATTGCGGAAAATTTTCATGAAGATCAATCATGAATTCGTCGCGATGCGTTTTTGCAAGTATGCTGGCCGCCGCAATACTCATGTATTTTCCATCGCCTTTTATAATGGTTGTGTGCGGAATTTTTCGGAATGGTTTGAAACGATTTCCGTCCACAATGATATGCGCCGGCTTTGTTTTCAGTTTGCCCAAAGCCAGATGCATGGCCCTGATCGAAGCATTGAGAATATTTATTTTATCGATTTCTTTGTGATCTACAAATGCTACAGCCCAGTCAAGTGCCTGTTCTTCGATGATTTCCCGCAGCAGCGCACGTTCTTTTTCATTCAGTTTTTTTGAATCATCGAGCAGCGGATGAAAAAAATTAGCGGGCAAAATGACGACTGCTGCTGTTACCGGACCTGCCAGACATCCGCGCCCTGCCTCGTCGCATCCGGCTTCGGGAACCAACTCCGAATAGTGATGTAGCAAGGCCGCCATATAATTTATTTATAATTCAACAGATAATAATACAAGATTGGAAACACGATGGGCATCAGCCAGAGTATGATGAACGCGGCTTTCCGACGGGCGTTGTACATCAGTCGGGTCCAGTAAAAAACAGTTGCAAGTCCGTAAATTGAAAATAAAATATTCGTATTGAACAACGACGAAATCATTGCAGGAGCAAGTGCTATCAACGAAAACAGGATCACTGAATAACTCCGGCGGACAGATATTTTTGATTCACTAACTCTTGAATGAACAATCAAAGCGAGTAAAAATAAAAGAGCCGGACAGCCGTAGAAACTGGCCGGGAATGCAAATTGGAGCAAGTCTTCTTGCAATACAAAAGCACCCGGATTGTCAAGTAAAATATTTGTTTTGTTAGTCAGAAAATACCAGAACAAAACAAAAAAAGCAGGAGTCAGAAAACCGGTCAACCACACAAGGGTGCGGCGGAACGATATGTTCTGACTGATGATCATGGTGATAATTCCTGTAACAAAAAACAAAACAGCAAATGCACCATTCAGTAGCAAAAATCCACTTAAGATTGCGGCGGTAAGTGTCCGGCGAAGTACCGTCCCCTGCGATTCTCCGGGCAAAAGCTGATAAAGAATAAGGAGGAAAGCTGTCCAATAAATCGACACCATCAATCCGATGCTCCAATCCACAATGGTGAAATGAATGACTGGAAGAATAAAAAAGAGCATGTATTCTTTTCGTGACACTTCGAGATTTCTTGTCGAAATGAGCCACAGAAGCAGTGTTGAGGCTGCAATAAATAAAACGCGAAGAATTACAATCCAGCTGAAACTGAGTGTAAGCACTGTTTCCGTAATGCCGGCAAGCCAGGGGTGTAATTGAATATTGGTGTTTGGTTCTCCGTTGAGTATCAGAAAAACAAGCGTAGCAAGCCAGAGCAGCATGAAAACGAATTTCATCTGCGAGTTGATGACTCTTTCGGCATTAAACGATCTCATACGCTTTTAAATCAAGTCCGATATCGCTGCGGTTTGTTTTGCCTTCGAAATGCACATGGTCAGCCAGATTGTAGGCCGCTGTGCGGGCTTCGTCCAGCGTGTTGCCCGTGCCCACAACAGCCATCACACGACCGCCTGAGGTAACTACATTGTCATGGAGCACTTTTGTTCCGGCATGAAAAATCAAATGATTTCCTTCGGGTAAAGAAATTGTTTTGCCTTTTTCATAGTCGCCCGGATATCCTTTCGATGCCAGCACAATTGACAATGCTGTCATTGGGAGTGTCTCGGTTTTATAATCTTTCAGATTTCCGGTGGCTGCAGCTGTAAGCATTTCTGCAAACGAGCCTCCGATGCGGGGCATAACCACCTGTGTTTCGGGATCGCCCATACGGACATTGTATTCGATCACGAATGGATCGCCGTTCACATTCATCAATCCGAAGAAAACAAATCCGCAATAATCGATGTTGTCTTTCTGAAATCCGCTGATGGTGGGTTCTACAACGCGTGTTACCACTTTATCCATAAATTCCTTTGTGGCGAAAGGAACCGGAGAGACCGTTCCCATGCCGCCTGTATTCGGTCCGGTATTTCCATCGCCGATGCGCTTGTAATCTTTTGCGCCGGGCAACAGGACATAATTTTTCCCGTCCGTCAGGGCAAAAACCGACATTTCGATTCCATCTAGAAACTGTTCTATCACCAGTGTTTTACCGGCTTCGCCAAAAATATTATCTTCGAAAACCGATGCGATATGATTGACGGCTTCGTCGGCTGATTCGGTAATAACAACTCCTTTGCCGGCAGCCAACCCGTCTGCTTTCATCACGTAGGGGCCGCTGTGGCTGCGGATATACGATTGTGCTTCTGTTTTTTGCTCCGAAGTGAATGTGGCGTAGGCCGCTGTGGGTATGTCATGACGAATCATGAATTGTTTTGCAAAATCCTTGCTCCCTTCGAGCATGGCTCCATGAGCCGATGGACCGACGATCAGAAGATTTATGAAGCGTGGATCTTTTTTCAATAAATCAGTGAATCCGTTTACCAGCGGCTCTTCTGGCCCGACAAGAATCATGTCGATGCTGAGCGAAATAATTTGTTCCAGCAGGTTTTCAAAATCGTTGAAAGAGTAGGGGAGATTTGTGCCGCATTGCAGTGTGCCTGCATTTCCGGGCGCGATAAAAATATTTTCTTTGCCGATATCGCGCGCCAGTCGCCATGCCAATGCATGCTCACGCCCGCCCGAACCTGTGATGAGAATTTTCATAAAACAACTTTGCTGCAAATTTACAATTTAGACGCGGAATAACGCGGAAAATAGTATAAGCCCCAACGGATAGACGCGGAGAGAGAGGTTTAGACGCGGATTAACGCGGAATATATTAAAACTGACGGATGGACGTGGAGAAAGAGGATTAGACGCGGAATATTTCAAAACGCGTTTTGACGGATTCAAAGGTGCTTCATTTAAAACCACGTGGAACGTGGCAAGCTGTGACATGTCGCTCAATTTGTCCCTGGGGTGGAGTCTATCCCGCTGCCTCCTTCGATACACCGCAAGCAGATATCTCGCAAAGAGCTGCGAGAGCGGCACTCAGGATGACAGCGAGGGTGTGCCATTCAATTTTGGGTTGCGATGCACGCATTGCTGGTGGTCTCTGGATGACAGCGGCGGGGCCAAGGGTTACCGATGTTGGACTGCAGAGTTTGCTCTACAAGAGGCGGAGGCGCATCTTATGGAGCTCCGCAGCTTTTTAAATCCTTCGGATACTCGATCTCGTAACGTTTGTAACGTCTGTAACGTGTAACGAAAGTCTTACTAAACCTTAACCTGGGCGCGCGTCTCCCGACGCGTGACCCTATTCTCCCATGTTGAATTTGACGATCAGATGAAAGAAGAATGTTTCATTGTCGATGATGGTGAAAGCAAAATCGAGGGGCATGCCGGCTTTGCGGCGGATCTCGAGGATGCCAAGGCCATTGCTTCCGTTTGGACTCTCAGCGATAACAGGTTTTTCGGCATCAGCCTGACGTACATTTTCTTTCATGCTGCCACCGGCTTTGCGGTTGGCTTCGCGGATTCTTTTTTCAACAACCGTTCTGCGGGTGATACTTACGGCGTTTCCGCAATCAATTTTAAATCCCTGCCGGGTGCGTGTTGCCAGAAAAACAGCCGGATAAAGCGGGTATTCGTTATGCATATAAATATTCTGCAAAATCTCGCTGGCGGCAAGCAGAATCCGTTTTCTGATGCGGGTTTCCTGCTCTCCGAACAACCCTTCCATATTGTCAAGAATCCTGTCCGATTTCTTCTCAGAAATGGTGCCTTTGAATTGAGAAATCACATCGGCAGAATTGATGTTCTCCTTGATAAAATCGTCAATATTGAATTTCGATCCTGGTTTCATGGGGGTTCAGTGAATTAATTTTTTCTGCAGATCATCAATGAACAATGTCATGTCTGCCCAAAGGTATAAAATAATTTTAATTATTATCGGTCATTTTTTTAACATGAATGGATAAAATTGGGAAAGCTGGGCAATCCTACAAAAACTTCTTTTTGAAATTCCCTGCAACATTTCCACAACGCAGAGAGCTCGCTCCGCGAGGCACTCAGGTTGTGAAAATATTCAATGGGCGAGCCATCTCAAATTCAATCTGGGCGCGCGTCTTCTGCTTGTGTTTACGCCACCTTTACAACCGAGACACGCAGTCTTCTTGTCCATGTGGCTTTCACGTGAAGCGTCCTGGAAGAGTCGGAGAGGGAATGCACAGTGCACAACGCCAACGCGCCGCCTGCCTTTGTCTCGCTTGTAACGTTGTAACGCTTGTAACGTGTAACGCTTGTAACGCGTAACGTCTGTAACGCCTGTAACGCCACGCTTCCAGCGTGATAAATTCCACGCTTGTAACGTCTATTTCTCCAATAAAAATTTCCGGATATGACAATGCTCAATGCCTTCAAAACTAGCACCCTCAAATGCATCCATGGTAATTACTTTTTTCGGATATTGATCTTTTATCTTCATAAGATTGCCAAATTCCCGCTCTACCGTTTTTTCTCCTTTCAAATTCAGCGCAACCTGTATATACATCTTTTCCTGATTCTTTTCGCACACAAAATCAATTTCACCTGTGCCAATGCTGCCCACTTTTACATCCCACCCCAAAAACAACAAATGGTTAAATGCGACATTTTCCAATATCTTTCCCAAATCCTGCGGGCGGTATCCAATCACTGCATGGCGTAGGCCCGTGTTCTCAAAATAGTTTTTTCCACCTGTTTCGAAAATCCGCTTACCTACAATATCGTAGCGTTCAGCGTGATGTATAATAAAGGCATTGGCCAGATAGCTGATGAAAAGTTGTATCTGATTCGGCGCAATATTCACCTGCTGAGATTTTAAATAATCACTGATTTTTTTTGCCGAAAACAAGCTCCCAGTATTATCGGCCAGAAATTGTATCAGCTTTTCCAGCAACTTGTGACTACGTATATTGTATCGATTGATAACATCGCGATATACAATAGTGGCGTAAATACTTTTCAGATATTCCATCAATACTGCATTTTCCTGGGGAAGATGCATCAGATAGGGTAAACCGCCATAACGAAAATACCGATCCAGTGTTTTGTCAGAATCCTGAATCTGGTGAAAATGCAAAAACTCGGGATAGGACAAGCTGTAAATTTTTATCTCCACAAAACGGCCACTGAGCAAACTGGAGAGCTCGCCTGATAACAGCTCAGCATTGCTGCCCGTGCAGTAAATATCGCAGTTCCCTTTTAGCAAAAGGCTGCGCAAAGCTTTTTCAAATGCCGGTATTTCCTGTATTTCATCAATGAAGATATAATTCATCCGATCACTTACTATATTTGATGCAATGTAATCGTGAAGGTCTTTTGCCGTCTGCAGGTGATCGAACAACAAATCCTCCTTGTTTATGTATATCACCGGCACATCATGCTCCAAACCGCGCAGATGCTGTATGATCTGAAAAAGGATGTAACTCTTCCCGACCCGGCGCTGCCCCGTGAAAACTTTAATCACGTTTTTTCCGATAAAAGGGATTATTCTTGACAGATATTCATGTCGCTTTTTTAATCCCGCAGGCAGAGTTGTTTTGTTCATATATATAATTGTGTTTATAGTATCTATGCAAATATACGAAAGTTATAAACATGATTACAATAAATAGTAATAATGTGAAAACATTGGGGTCAAATAGTCAAGGGTTGCCTTTGCTCCGTCTTTGCGGCTATCGCGCATATCGGTGGCTGACGCGTAAATTGCACAGCGCGCAAAGCTCGGCGCATGCGGCATGCGGCAAGGCTTTGCATCGCTCCCACGCTTATTCCCGCTCTCGCTCTCACGCTCGCTCTGATTTATTCAACCTCTATGCGTCGCATAGCGACCTGTCACGATTGCTATCGTGAGCGTTGAAGAAGGACAAAGCACATCACCTCATCGCCAACGCGCCCCCTCGCCAACGCGCCGGGAAGGACAGAGCAGTAGCAATATTGACCGCGCCATTGAATGAATAAGATTTATGTTGCATCATGGAAAAAAATTGATTATCTTTGCTTGCTTAATAGATAAAATATTATCAATTAAACCGAAAAACCAAATTAAAGACTAAAATATTGGTCGAAATATCGGAAATATTAAACCGTAACAATCCAAACAGCATTGCCTTGGAACTGGCAAAGCGTGCGAAAAAATTGCGCTTAGCCGGCAATATGTCGCAGCAGATGCTGGCGGAAAAATCAGGTGTGAGCCTGGGCTCAGTGAAACGGTTTGAGCAACTTGGTCTGATTTCGTTACAGCATTTATTGCATATTGCTGTTGCGTTGAATGCGGCCGAAGATTTTATACAGTTATTTTCACAACCGCATTATGAAAGTATTGATGCTCTTGTGAAACTCAAAATGGCGGAAAACCGGAAACGTGTGCGAAGAAAATGAAGATACCATCAACAGATATGATTACGGTGAAATGCGGCTCGCACATAGCTGGTCGAATGATATTGTCGCCGGAACGATTAATGGTTTTTGAGTACGACGCCAATTGGCTAAAGAATGGTTTTGCGCTTTCACCATTTTTTCTCCCGCTGAAGGCCGGCGCCATGACTGCCCGGCGAGAGCCATTCCATGGTAACTTCGGCGTTTTCGCCGACAGTCTTCCGGATGGATGGGGAAATCTTTTGTTGGATCGTGTATTGCGAAAATACGGACTGGATCCGGCTTCGCTCACAACCATTCAGCGGCTTTCGCTTGTTGGAAATAACGGCATGGGTGCATTGACCTATGAACCCGCATTTGCAGTATCTGAACCGCAGGCATTGGAAGATCTCAACGAAATTGCTGCTGAAGTTGAGATGATAATGAATGACCAGGCATATATGGAATCTGTCGATGAGTTGTACCGTCAGGCAGGATCATCGGCGGGTGCCAGACCCAAGGTGCTGATTATGCACGAAGGTGAGCACTGGCTGGTGAAATTTGCATCCTCAATGGATCCGGACAATATTGGTGAAATAGAATTCGAATACTCGCAGCGCGCACGCAGAGCCGGAATTGAAATGCCTGAAACCCGGCTTTTTGAAGGAAAGTATTTTGGCGTGAAACGTTTCGATCGTGAAGGAGAAGAGCGGATTCATATGATATCCGCTGCGGGATTGCTGCATGCCGATTTTCGGGTGCCATCGCTGGATTATACCGAGTTGATTAAAGCCACCAGAGCGCTGACCGGGAGTGTTGTAGAGGTCGAGAAAATGTATCGGCTTATGGCTTTCAATGTCCTGATTGGGAATAACGATGATCACGCGCGCAACTTTTCTTTTATTTACAAAAAAGGTGAATGGAAATGCTCACCGGCATATGATTTACTTCCGTCGGTAGGAATGAATGGCGAACACTGCACAGCTGTTGCGGGTAGCGGACGTCCCGATGAAGGCGACATGCTGCGTGTTGCTGCTCAATGTAGCATTGAGAATGTGCGGGCCAAAGAGATTATTGCGGAAGTTGGAAGGTCTTTATAGTGATGCATAGCGCTTCAGGCATGCGGCATAGAGCACGACGCATGCGGCATGAAGCACAACGCAAAGCGCACAAAGCTTAATGCTTAACGATTGCACAAAACCCTAAGCCTTCAACTACATCCCGCTCCCGCTCTCATTCTCGCTCTGATTCCCGCTCTCGCTCAGATGATTCCCGCTCTCGCTCTCACGCTCGCTCTGATTTTTTCAGCCTCTCTGCGTCGCGCCTAGTCATCACGTGAAACCACGTAAAACGTGGCAAGCTGTGACAGGCTGTTTCACGCATAGCGACCTGTCACGATTGCTATCGTGAGCGTTGAAGAGGCACAGCGCACAACGCATAGCTTAATGCTTAAGAGCTTAAAGATTAGACAAAACCTTAAACTTTCAACTTTAAGCTTTAAGCAATCGCCTCATCGCCCCCTCGCCTGTAACGTGTAACGCCTTCCGCTTCCAGCGGAATAAATTCCACGCCTGTAACGCCCGTAACGATTGTAACGACCATATTTGTAATTAAGCCAATAATATTTTTTATCTTTGCGATAAGTCTCGCAACGAAAATTTTCGCAATACATGGAAATGAATTCCTTTAGATTTGGAACCCATTGCTCCGAAACGAAAGGCATTCTTTAGTCTGACATAGGCGCAGCAGTCAATCTATGGTCCAACATTTTTGCATTTTCAGAGATTTTATGGTCTGAAAAAACAACATTTATTGATCATTATTGGTTTGGAAAAACGAAAATTGTAGCTGAATAAATTTGAAAAGAACACATTATCAGCATAATATACTCCAAGGTTGCCATGCGCAATAATTGGTACAACAATGTTAATAAGGTTGAAATATGGAAATTAAAATTCCAAAATGCAACCATAATTATTATCTTTGCAATGGAAATTAGTGGTATCACCAGTCTATGAATCTATGATAACACGTTTTTTATATTCTGAACTATCCTGGTCCATGCAAAAGTTCCCGGCTGTCTGCATCACGGGCCCACGACAATGTGGAAAGACAACGCTTGCAAAACAATTGTGTTCTGCCTCTGCCAAAGATTTCATCTATCTTGATCTTGAAAAGCATGAAGATTTGATGCGCATTAAAGATGCCGGCCTTTTTTTTCGTGATAACAGGGATAAACTGATTGTTCTGGACGAAATTCAACGAAAACCAGAGCTTTTCTCAGAAATCAGAGCCGAAATTGATGCCTTCAAACGCTCCGGCCGCTTTCTGATTCTTGGATCGGCCAGCCCCGATATTATTAAAAACACATCAGAAACACTTGCTGGCAGAATCCGATATATCCATTTGCATCCTTTCATTCTGAGTGAATTGAATGATCCTGTGTCGTGGAAGGACTTGATGTTCTGGGGCGGATTCCCCGATGTTGTACTCGATAATGATGAGAGATTCAGGAAGGAATGGCTCGATAACTTTATTTATACCTATCTCGAACGCGATTTGCCTATGCTCGGTTTAAAAGCTGATCCTGTACAGATTCGCCGATTGTGGGAAATGCTTGCGTGGCAGGCCGGCAGCCTTCTCAATTCCTCAAATCTCGGCCGCTCTCTTGGCGTTTCAAACCATACTGTAAATAATTATCTCGATTATCTCGAAGGGGCTTTCATGATTCACCGTATTGAACCATTCGATGCCAATATCGGGAAACGAATCGTTAAGTCTAAAAAGGTATTTATTGCCGATACCGGACTTTTACACCGCCTGTTGCGTCTTAGTTCTTACGACCAGCTTATGGGCAATGCGATGGCAGGTCATTCCTGGGAAAACTTTGTATTCAATCAGCTGCAGCCACTATTGAAAAACGACTGGAATATCTGGTTTTACCGCACACATACTGGTGTTGAAACCGATCTTGTACTTGGAAAAGGAATGAAACCCCTGGTGAGTATTGAAATAAAACTTTCATCGTCTCCTGGTATGACACGCGGCTTTGCAACAGCGATTGCAGATCTTGGAACTCTGAAGAATTTTATCATTATCCCTGAAAGCGAAAAATTCAGAGTAAGGGAAGATGTTACTGTCTATGGCCTTCAACAGTTTATCGCCGAATTACCTTTGTAACGCCTTCCGACCTTCAAGAGTCGCGACTGTGTCACGTTTCACGTGAAGCGTCCTGGAAGAGTCGGAGAGAGAACGCACAGCGCCCAACGCCAACGCGCCGCCCACCTTGTCACTTTGTTACCTTGTCACTCTGTTACTCTGTAACGTGTAACGCCTTCCGCTTCCAGCGGAATAAATTCCACGATTGTAACGCCACGCTTTCAGCGTGATAAACTCCACGCCTGTAACGCCTGCATCCGATCAAAACACATCTGCGTCCAGTATGCCGGCAGCAGTTGAAATATTTCGTTTTTATGCAATATATTTGCTGTAATGAATAAAATAGACTATATTTGTACAGTAAAGAACAATTTAATGATTAAAAACATTATTATTCAGCAGCAGGAAGAAAAATTATTTTTGCTAAACCGGCCATATATTGAACGTATTGAAGCCGGTGAAAAAACAAAATTATTAAAGACAAGTCTTATTAAAGTCATTGCAGGGCCCAGAAGAGCCGGAAAGTCGGTGATTGCTCTTCAGCTTTTGAAAGAGAAAAATTTTGCCTATCTGAATTTTGACGATGATTTGTTGTTGAAACACTTCGCCGAAGACAAGGTGCTGCAAGCATTGCATCAGATATACCCGGGGTTTGAATATTTATTGCTCGATGAAATTCAAAATCTTGATGGCTGGGAATTATGGGTGAATAAATTGTATCGCCGTGGTATTAATATGATTATCACAGGTTCCAATGCCAGATTGCTTTCACATGAACTGGCCTCGGGTCTGACAGGCCGTTTCGTGCAGTTGACAGTTTTGCCATTTGGCTTTGCCGAAGTCATTAGGTTTAGCAACTTGTTGCCCGCAGAAAAGCCTCAGGCCACTCTGACAAAGAAAGCCAGATTGCTTGCAATGCTCGAAAATTATCTTTCCAATGGCGGCTTTCCTGAGACATTGTTGAATCAAGGGCTATTGGTAAATTATCTTTCATCCTTGTTTGATTCTATTTTATTAAAGGATATTCTGAATCGTTTTCATATTCGCCAAACCCGGCAGTTATACGATTTGTCGCACTACCTGCTGTCGAATTACACAAATTGTTTTACCTTTAACCAGTTGAAAGAATCGCTTGATTTCAACAGCGTTGCAACCGTTCAGAAATTTACCGGTTATCTCGAAGAACCCTATCTTTTTCAGCATCTCACACGATACAATACCAAAATAAAAAGTCAGCAGAAAGCACCACAAAAAATATACATTGTCGATAATGGATTTGTAAAAGCCAGGTCGTTTGAATTGTCGCCCAATTACGGCCGCCTGCTTGAAAATCTTGTATTTGTCGAATTGTTGCGACGAAATTTTCTGCCCGAATTGTCATTGTTTTATTACCGTACCCGTAATGACCGTGAAGTTGATTTTTTGCTTCGGGAAGGAAATAAGACAGATCAGTTGATTCAGGTCTGCTATGCGATGGATCAACCCAAAACAATCAAACGGGAAATTAGTGCGCTTATTGAAGCAGCTGAGGAACTCAAATGCACAAAGCTTTTGATAATTACCTGGGACAAAGAGGAAGTGATAGAACAGAAAAATCTTCGTATTGTTGTTGTACCGGCCTATAAGTGGCTAATGGAATAGAGCATAGGGCTTGCGGCATGCGGTCCCGCCTTCGTCGGGATAAACTCCGGGTATGCGGTGCACAACGTCACGCTTGCAGCGTGATAATCTCCACGCACAGCGCACAAAGCTCGGCGCATGCGGCAAGGCTTTGCATCGCTCCCGCTCTCATTCTCGCTCTCTCTCTCGCTCTGATTCCCGCTCTCGCTCAGATGATTCTCGCTCTCGCTCTCACGCTCGCTCTGATTTATTCAACCTCTCTGCGTCGTGAAGCGACCTGAGTGCGTTGAAGAAGAACAAAGCACATCGCCTCCACGCCACATCGCATCATCGCCACATCGCCACCTCGCTCCCACGCCACCTCGCCAAAAAAAAATATACATGGCTCATTCAGAACTGACAACCAATAACCATTAACCAATAACCATTAACCATTAACCAATAACCAATAACCAATAACCAATAACCATTAACCATTAACCATTAACCATTAACCATTAACCAATAACTGACCACTGGCAGCTAATTCTTATATTTGCAAAATGTGGACATTCAACCCCTCCGATTATATAACCCTCTGGGACTGGCTCCTGTCGTTTATGTATATGGGCATGGCCATGATGGTTTTCTGGGTGTATATCCGCTTCCGAAAAAACGATGACCCTGCATATCGCTGGTTTATTCCCGCCCTCTTTTTCAAATTTCTGGGCGGTATCGCCGTGCTGATGATCTATGCATATTATTACACAGCAGGAGGTGATACTTATTCTTATTTCGATAACACCAAAGTTCTTATACGGCTATCTGGAGATGATTTTTCTTCGGCATTTCAGTTTTTGCTGGGCGATAACAGCTGGGAATCCTATTCAAAATTCACTTTCGAATCCGGGCGCCCATGGACGGATCTGTATGCTGATGACAATGCCTGGGCGGTCAGCCGGTTCACTTATCCAATTGTAATATTAGGATTGGGCCGAATAATGACTTCAACCATTCTTTTCAATGTATTTGCTTTCATTGGTCCCTGGAAACTCTTCAAATTTCTCAATCAGCGTTACCCCGGACAAACAGCCCGCCTGGCCTTTGCCATCTTCTTCATTCCATCCTGTGTTTTCTGGGGTTCGGGTTTGTATAAGGACAGCTTCACGCTTTCAGCCACGTTGTGGATTCTGTATTCCATCATGGCCATTTCGTTTGAAAAGAAAAAAATTGCACTCAATATTTTTTTGATTCTGGTCAATTCTTATTTAATAATCAGCATCAAACCCTATATTTTTGTGGCGCTCATGCCGGCCGCACTCATTTTGTTTCTGTATTCATCGGTGCAGAATATCCGTAACAAGGCACTCCGTGTGCTGGTGCTTCCATTGGGCACAGCAATTCTGCTTGTCGGAGGATTATCCGCTTATTCTTATCTTTCTCCATCACTTGGAAAATACGGAAGCATGGATTCTATGATGGAAAAATTAGTGGTCACCCGCGAGGACTTTATAAACAACAAAACCTACAGCTCCAACTTTTTCGATATCGGAGATTTTGATCCAACCATGGGGGGCCTTGCACGAAAGGCACCGCTGGCCTTCATTTACGGATTGTTCGGTCCTTTTCCCTGGCAGGTGGCCAACCCCGTGATGGCCATCAGTTCGCTCGAGGGAATGTTGTTTCTGGTTTTATTTGTAATCGCATTGCGAAATGTATTGTTTCGAAAGGGCGCATCCAGAGTGCTTTCCGATCCGGTGATCATAGGGTTTCTCATTTTTTCTCTCATGTTTATCATCTTTGTGGGATTAAGCACCGCCAACTTCGGATCACTGGTCCGGTATCGCATTCCGGCGCTGCCGCTGTTCTTTTTCTGTGTGATGTATATTATTGGCAAAACGCGGAGAGATCAGCTGGAGTAAACACTTTATGTGAAAATGTGCGACTGCGTCGATGTGCGGCTTCGCCGTATGTGTGAATATAAGCAACATAAAAACTGGCCATTGGCTACTGAATACTGGCTACTAGTAAGAAGGTGTGAAAATGTGGGGCTCACGTAAAACAGCTTGTCACGTTTCACGTGATGACACGTTCGCCCATGCGGCGCGGAGTTTATCCAGCTGGAAGCGGGGCGCATGTGAGAATTTTAGATTCTGCAAATGATGTGAAAATGTGAGGCTCACGTAAAACAGCTTGTCACAGCTTGCCACGTTTCACGTGGTTTCACGTGATGACATGTTCGCCTATGTGAGAATTAGAGATACCTTAAAAGCTATGAGTTATGGGTTATAAGTTATGAGTGTAGCGTTGTAACGTCTGTAACGACACAGCCCCTTCTTTAACCTCTCTGCGTCGCACAGCGACCTGAGTGCGTTAAAGAAGCCCATTACTTCTCAGCTTCTGCTCAGAGCTGATCGCTGATTATCCCGAGTCCTGCGGACGGGACTTCGCTGACAGCTGATGACTGAGATGTAACGATTGTAACGTGTAACGAAAGGTTCTAAAAGCAACTGATTTCTTCTGCAGCCGGGTAATTAATCAACACTGCCTTATTCGGACCATAAAACACAAACATGCTTCCGGCAGCAAGAGCAGTAGCGTGTGCCTGATGGTATGCATCGCGCATGTGCTGCAGGTTTCCGGCACCCCCCAATGCAACAACGGGAATGGTGACTGCAGCAGATATTTTTGCAATCAGATTCAGATCATATCCATTCATAGTGCCATCGTGATCGATGGATTGCACTATAATTTCACCGGCGCCCTGATGTTGCATCTCGATGGCAAATTCAACCGGATTTAAACCGCTGGCTTTTGTGCCATTGATAATATAAGTTTGCTCGTCGCCTAAAAATTTCTTTTTCACATCCATGCATACAACAATGGTCGAAGCGCCAAAAGTATCGGATGCTTTTCTGATAAATTCTTTATTCAACACCGCCTGAGTATTAATAATCACTTTCTCGGCACCGGCATTGGTCAATTCGCGAATTTGCTCAATAGTAGAAATGCCGCCACCAACAGCGAAAGGCATATTGGCTTCTTCGCCCACTTCGCGCACAAAATCAACCGAAATGCAGCGGCTTTCCCGCGTTGCTTTTATATCGAGAAAAACGAGTTCATCTGCTTTCAGATCATTGAATATTTTTACAGCATTGATGGGGTCTCCGATGTATTTCGGATTCCCAAACCGGACGGTTTTCACAAGCACCTGGTCTTTTAGTAATAGGACGGGTATTATTCGGGGTCTGAACATTTTTGATGAATCGTTCACAAATTTACATATTTGATTTGATAGACTCATCTGCTGTCATCATGAGACTTCCAGCAAAACGCTTTTTGCAATCCAAATAAAAAATGATAATAGAGGCAAACATAATATTCCATCGTCCGATGGCGACGAAGGAGTCAGAGGATATGGAATCGTTATGTTTGCAGCAAAACCGACGATTCCATATTCTTCGTTTTGCTCTTCTGTTTGATTTTTAATGGCTTATGTATGTGTGTCATTAGCAGTTTTTCGAAGTAAAACGAAGAAAAGTATCGAAGGATTAACAGCAGAGCCAGCTGTCTGCTTCGATACGCTGCATTGCATTCCGCACTCAGCATGACAGCTTAGATTGACATAAATGGTTCTCATATTTTCAAAAAATTTCTAAACAAAACTTCCCCAACATCATGACTCTTCTCAGGATGAAACTGCACTCCGAAAATATTGTTCTTTTCAACTGCAGAAACAAAGCGGTATTCGTATTCGGAAGTGGTAAGGATATCGGTTTTGATTTCTGTTTTCCAATGATATGAATGCACAAAATAAAATGATGACAATGATTCAATATTTTTCATCAATGGACTTTCTTTTTCAATGCTGATCTGATTCCAGCCAGTGTGTGGAATTTTATATTTCAGGGTATCCTGAATTTTAAACCGAACCACTTCTGCATCGAACCAGCCCAGGCCAGAAACAGATCCTTCTTCGCTTCGCGAGGCCATTAGCTGCATTCCAAGGCAGATCCCAAGCATTGGCGTTTTTTTTACCAAGGCGCACTCATTCAGCGTTTCGATTAAATTCAAATTTTTCAGATTGTCCATGGCCATTGCAAAATGTCCTACGCCGGGCAAAATGATTTTTGAAGCATTCAGGACAACATTCAGGTCGTCGGAAACAAACGCATCCACACCGCACATTCGAAGCTTTTTCAGCACTGAATGCAGATTTCCCATTCCGTAGTTTACAATGACAATCATGAGGAACAATTTTAAAAAGCAAATATATGAATTAGCGGGGAGCAGTTCTTTGTGCCCAACCGAATATTGAAATACTCCGTGAAAATGGCTTCAGTCACAGACTGCAAGACATTTCATCCGTTGAAAATCCAAAGACCTGCTGAAGGCATTTAATCCGTGATATCCGTGTCATCCGTGGACAAAAGGAGACTGGTCACGCGTCAACGTAAAACGCTGCAAGCGGGAGACGCGCGCCCAATGTAGGTAGCCCAATCAAAAAGCATATTGACGTTTTCCGCGGAAATGGTTTCAGTCGCAGACTGCAAGACATTTTATCCGCTAAAATCCAAAGACCTGCTGAAGGCATTTAATCCGTGATATCCGTGTCATCCGTGGACAAAAAGAGACTATCTGAATCAGTCTTCATCGCAAATGAATGCTGATTCCCATTTGTGTAAATTGAAATCCCTGCTGAGGAAATTTGATTTTATAATCTGCGAACATCTGCGTTCATCTGCGGACAAAAGGAAGCTGGTCACGCGTCAACGTGAAACGTTGCACGCAGAGACGCGCGCCCAATGTTTTTGTATTACTATTGAGCAGCTTATTCTTTCAGCGTATCTCCGTGTCTATTTTAGTGTTTTAGTGCCTTTGTGGCAAAACCCAAATCTTTTATTGCCTTCGTCATAATTTTTCGTAAAACATATCTTTTTTGTTTGTAGATTTGACGACTTTTTTAAACCCGACTACCTCTCCTCCATGCCCGACACTCCTCTCCGCATCTGTTCCCGCTGTGTGATGGATTCCTACGACATCAACATCTCCTTTGATGCCGAAGGCCGCTGCAACCTCTGCACGGAGTACCTCGAAAGCACGCACCTCCATACCTATAAGGGCGCAGAAAGCGATGCAAAGCTGGTCGCTATGATTGAGCAGATCAAAAAGGCCGGCAAGGGCAAAAAATACGACTGCATCATTGGTGTAAGCGGTGGAGTGGATAGCATCTACCTCACATACATGGCCGTGCAATGGGGACTGCGCCCGCTTGCCGTGCATATGGACAATGGCTGGAACGCCCGAGTGGCCGTCGAAAACATCAAACGCGCCCTCGATAAACTCGGCGTGGACCTCGATACCGAAGTGCTCGACTGGCTCGAATTCCGCGATTTGCAACTCTCCTTTCTCAAAGCATCGGTGCCCGAAGCCGAAAACCCCACCGACATGGTCATTATGGGGGTGCTCCATAAAGCAGCTCGTAAATACAGGATCAAATATATTTTAAGCGGTAGTAATTATGTCACCGAAGGAATTTTACCAAAATTCTTTCAATACAACCCCAAAGACCTGCGCTATCTTAAAGCCATTCACCGCCGCTTCGGATCAGTGAAACTGAAAACATTCCCTGCCTTCGGTTTCCGCCACGAGTTCATATATAAATTTTTATATGGGAAAAGGATTTTATATCCATTGAATTTTATTAAGTATGGTAAGGAAACGGCCTCTGAAACTTTGATATATGAACTTGGATGGGAACCGTATTCCGGCAAACATCATGAATCTGTGTATACAAAATTTATTCATGGATACTGGCTGCCGAAGAAATTCAACATCGATTACCGCAAGGCCACTTTCTCCACCATGATCTGCGCCGGCGAAATGAACCGCAAAGAGGCACTCGAAAAGTTGAAAGCAATTCCCTGGAATGAAGACTTAATTAATAGAGAAATTGAATACGTTGCAAAAAAACTTGGGATAACTTATGATTATTTAATTCAGCTCATTGAAAGTAAACCAAAATTCTATTGGGAGTATCCAAATGCTGACAAAGTTCTGGAGTTTGGATACAAAATTTACAGACTGTTGAAAGGTCGCAGATAGAATGTGGGCAATGAAAAACGGGAAGGGTTTTATTTATTTGGATTTATGGTTACTATTTCCAAACCTGAGTTGGTAAAGTTATTCGGATTATTCTTTTCCAGGATCCTTTTTGTATTTTTTACCAAAGAGATTTTTTGCCTGAGACCCCATTCTTTCGTGTAGTATGTCTTTCCTTTGGCTATCGAGTTCTGATCAACCCCCTCTTTGTTTTGACGAGCATTGATTGCTTTTATGGCATTTATACACAAGGCGTGAGCGTGATCCATCACCCGGATATGAATATCCATCAAGTCTTCAGCACCACTTATGTCAACAGTGTCCGATGCTATGATTTTTCCGGAATCTATCCCTTGGTCAATCCACATAATGGTATTGCCAATATATTCTGGTTGATTTGTTGCAAGACACCAATTCGTACAATTTGGGCCACCCTTGATATATGGCGATAAACCGGTATGAATATTCATAATACCATTTCCAGCAGGTAGCTGCAACATCGGATTCTTTACCAACCGGGTTCCAGATACGATTATCAGGTCAGGATGTATCTTTTTTGCGAACTGATAAGCTGGGTCTTTATTAATGTTTTCTACGTCAATGTTTGGCACATCAGGAAAATCCGGATATTTGCTTTTGTAATATGTATGCAGGCCAAACCAGGCTTTATCGATAGAGGAGAGAAACAAGCGCTCGATTATTTTTTCGAATACTTTACGCAAAGTAATTTTTCGTTTTGATTTTCTGCTTTCAGTAATTATTGCCGACAGTGGAAATTCAGCGTGAATTTTATTTGCAAGTGCCCGTTGATTGGGCTCATTTCCAATAATCATCAGAATTTTCATCGGTAGTGAATTAGGCTTTTAATGGTTTCCAGCTTATTCGAAATTCGTAGTTTTGTTTTAAACCATGATTCATTGTAAAGCTCGATCCTTGGAATTTCAAAAAAATTGTCAGTTTCAGAATTAAAAACTGTTTGTTTTACAGCAAGTCCGTATTTGTATCCGGCCTTTTTACTCAAGCGGATAACCTGTTCATTATAACTGCCGACTGGATAAGAAATTGTAGCCGGGAAATGACCAAGATTCTTTTCAATTGCTTCTGCCGAATTTTTCAAATCATTAAAAACAATCGTTTCATCATCAATTGTTCCCAGCATGTCATGTGTCTGTGAATGCGAGCCAATGAAATGTCCCTGCTCTTTGAGCAGACGAAGGTCCGACCAGTCCATCATCAGTGTTGGAAGTTTTATATCATCGAAATAATAATTAACAGCATCCAATACCTGTTTCCGGTTTTGGCTCGAAATCTTTTTTAAAAAGGGTTTGAGTTTTGAAACGTACATCAACTTTTCTGAATTTGAATTCAATGTATTTACTTGCAATTCTTCCGGAAGAAAATCAAAACGTAAGTCAATGGCTTTTTTCTGTGTGTTTTGAAATCGATATTCAAGAACATGAGTCCAGGTGGGGCTGTTGTTTGAAATGCAATCAGTGACCACATAGAACGATGCCTTTACATTGTATTTTTGAAGTATGGGTAGTGCAAAATCAATATTGTCTTTGTATCCATCATCAAACATTATTGTTGCAGCCTTTTTATTTGAGTGCAAAGAAATGCTTCCCATCATTTCCTCAAATTGTACAACAGAGTATTTGGTAGTGATGTGCCGAATCACTTTTTCAAATAATTCAGGTCGCATGGGATCCCATAATAAGTCTTTTTGGGGAGTAACTCTATGAAACAGAAAATTTCTTATCATGTTTTATTCTTTTTGATTCGCCCTCATGAAATGACCAGAGTTTTATTGTTTGTTTTGAGTGGGTTTTATAAAGTACCCTTTGAGAGTAACACCGAGGCCTGTGATAGTGAGGATTGTGTTCGCAATTTTTTTTAAAAGGCGCAAAACAACGTTTCCATTAATTTTTTCTCTTATTTGCTCATCAGTATTTGTAATGACAGTCGTTCCGTCATCAAGAGTCTTTTTCGTCTTTTTTAAAGAGAAACTCAATCCTGTTGTTAAGACTTTCTTCTTTGTGAAACAGTGCTTTTTAGCAATCCTGCAAAGTGTTTTACGAGTGAAATAATTCAGGTGCTCAGGCCATGTAATTATTCTGAAATTTTCAAGTCCCGAGTAGTACCTTTCGATAGAGTTGAAATTAGGTGTCGTGCAATAGAAAAGGCCACCAGGTCTTAACCATGTATTAGCTTTGGTCATTGGTTCATGAATGTCAGTAACGTGTTCAAGAACCTCTATCATAACAATGATGTCGAAAAAACCCTGCTCAAAATTATTGGCTTCTTCCAATGTCAAAATTTTTATATTTTTTTCTTTTCCAAGCCGGATGGCTGCATCTGAATACTCAACACCCCATACTTCCCATCCTCTTTTTTTTGCTTCTTCCAAAAACCATCCTTGCCCGCAGCCATAATCAAGAATGCGGTTTGTTTTGCGATAGGGCTCGAATTCCTGAAGTAATTTCTGATAACTGGCTTTTGTGGCATCCGGCGCATTAATGGCTTTTCCGTAGCTGTATGTGCCATAACACGTATCAAGGTCTTGTTGTGATGGGAAAGCACTCATGTATACCAAACCGCACGCTAAACATTTTAAACCCAAATGATTATTATGTATAAATAATCTGGTTGAATGTTCCAATCCGCATAATGGACATGAAGCTTGTGTTATTTCATTCATACTGCGAGTTATCTTCTGAGATTATTATTATTTTCAAGTAGCTTGTGAATCAAATCAGCAAGCTTCTCTGTCTGTGCCTTCCTCGAATACTCACTGATGTCTTTTGAATGACACTCAATCTGACCGGTTTCAAAAAACTCTTTGTATAATTCATTCAACACTTCGAGCAGATGTTCTTTGTTTTTCACGATGATTCCGGAATCTTTTTCACGAATCAGTTTTTCCTGTGCATTTTGGTCTGAATAACTTTCTGTCTCTGAAGAAAAATAATTTTCTCTTAATTTATTGGCTTCCGGTTCATCAGAAAAACACAGAAGAATTTTTCGTTTGATGGCTATATAGTCATAGATTTTGGTGCCTATGATTGAATACATGTTAAACAATAATAAAGCATGGCTTTTTGCAAGCTCTTCCATTACACCTGCACTAGGTAGAGCGGGCATTGAAATTGTCTTTTTAAATACTGCCGGATACTTTTTCAACAAAGTGTCGGAAATGTTTTCCCCGGATAAACCAATCAATTTGAATCTGAAATCAGGGTGCTTCTGAATAAATGAATCAAATGCTGAAAACACTAATTCGACAGGGTAGTATTTGTAAATCCGGCCAATCAGACAAATAGTTAAAAAATCTGCATCCTGCTGTACTTTTAAAGCGGATTGCATTTGTTCGGAATCAAATCCATTGGGAATGATCACGAAGTTTTTATCAGGCAGATTTG
This sequence comes from Bacteroidetes bacterium GWF2_43_63, assembly GCA_001769275.1. Taxonomy (NCBI): domain Bacteria; kingdom Pseudomonadati; phylum Bacteroidota; species Bacteroidetes bacterium GWF2_43_63. Next base: position 200,106 of record MEOQ01000045.1, read on the forward strand.
TTTTGATTAAGTCCCGAAAATATTCTGAAACGGTAGTAATGCATGTGGCATTTTTTAGAAATCGTCTTTCATTATGATAATCAACCTGCTTTTTCAGGTATAAAGCCAGCGAATGCCCCGATGATTTTGTAATCCAGGGATCTCTGTAGTCCGCAATCCATGGAATTTTGAATTTAGATGACAGTTTAGATGCATACTTGAATAAAATATATGGATCTCCTGAGGCAACAATAATATCTACTTTATTTGTTGAAAGGTATTCCCTAGCTGTTTTATAGACGCCCATTTTAGGTCCTATAGGGTAATGCCACTGCATTATTTCATAATAGCCTGAAATTATTTTTCGTAAAAACCTAAAATTTTTATCGCCATATTTCAAATAAAGTCTATTGGCAATATTTGGCTTATACGGTGCTTTTATCAGTTGTCCAAAGTTCGTTTTTTTTACCACATCTTCATCGGAATAACCCTCTGCTACATATTGATCTGCTCCCGAATAATTGTTGTTCCATTGACGGCTGACAACAACCGGATCAATTCCAAATTCTTTGAAATACCGATACCAATAGTATGGACGCTGTGCACCAACACTAATGTAGGGAGGGAAATCATAGGCCAATATAAGTACCTTTATCATACTACTGTTTCTTTTTGATAAATGTACTTTTTATTTTTATCAAAACTGCTTTTAACAATAGTTTTGTCTGTTGCAAGGATGGAATTACAAACCAATACCACCACAACAAGGGGTAAAACGAAAGCGCAAAGCTCCTGCTTTTGGCAATACACATCATTTTTATGGAGAAATGAATCAGATTGAGACGACGGATATAAAATGCAAAAGATTCCAGGATGCCGTTTGATTGATAAGTTGTTTGATGATGCGTATTTGCCGGTGATTTAACTCGTTTTAAAAATAATGGTTCATCATAAACGTGTGAATAATCGCCTTTGGAAAGATAGTACAATAAGCTGGGATAAATATTGTTGTAGGCACATTTACTATTTGGCCAATGCCAGACAGGAAATCGGACATCACGGATTTTTTCAGTTCTGAAAACAGCATACCCAAATTCGTCGTGAGCGTTCTTTATAAAATTGCGTACTCTTTTACGCGTATTGTTATCGGAATAATCATAATTTAGCTTGTCTGAAATGCAATTTCCATCATCATCAATGTGTGCAAATGTTGAAAAAGCCACAATAGCATTTGGATTCTTTTCCAAAGCTGCAATCATTTTTTCAACATAGGAATCAGCGATCAAATCATCATCGCCGGCCCACATGAAATATTCTGTGTCGGCTTTCGACAGGAGAAATTCCATGTTGCGCGATATACCGATATTTATTTTATGCCTGAAATATGTCACTCTACCGTCAGTCGCAATGACCCTTTCACAGATTTCATTGCTCCCATCAGTTGAATGATCGTCTCCAATTATCAGCTTAAAATCTTTATGTGTCTGATGTAATATGCTATTAATGGATTCTTCAAGAAACAATCTGTCATTATAAACCGGTAGACCAATGGTGATGGTTTTTTTGGTTTCATTTTCAGGGATTATATTATAGTTTGAATCAACGGAGTGCATGCTTTTTTTTGTGTTATTTACCCCCTTGTTTTTCTGAAAAACTCTATTGTGCCGTACTTTATATCGCCAAGATTTTTGGGGAAATATGAAAATGAATACAGCAAGAATAGAACGTAGTGTTTACAAAGTTGTTTAATTGGGACAAACCTTGGATAGCTGAAAATGCATAAATGAAGAAATGATCGGAATTTGTTTTTCGGGAATTGTGAGCTTAAACTTTTTAACCAGGGTAACATGCGAAGATCTGTTTCAAGTTCCTTCGAAGTAATTCTTGAATTCAGTCCTGTTGGTGCTAACCGGTAAACACACATGTCTTTTCCGAAATATTTGATGGGTCCGTAAATCGCAAGCATGGGGTAAATAGCGCGCTCATTAGATGAGATGACTGATGGAATACCACCAGATTTTACCCAGAACTCTCTTCGGTAAACAAGTGATGATGTGTGAAATTTTCGGTGTGTTATAGTGTCATTTATGCCATAGTCAGTATCAGATTCAGCGCCAAACTTCCTGACAGGATTATCTAAAGTGCCTTTGATAATTGTGCTTTGATGAGCTGCTGCAGAATACTCCGGATGGCTTTCAAGAAAAGCAACAAGAATCTGAAGTTTATTGGAATCAGTCCAGAAGTCATCTCCATCCAGCAGCGCTATATATTTTCCCCGGCAGTTATTTTGTGTGTCAATGCTGTTTGGCGTAAGACCCAGATTTTTTTCTCTTTCAAGAATTCTGATTTTATCGGGATGTTTTTGTCGATACTGTTTTATTATACGAAGCGTATTATCAGTACTACAATCTTCCCCGATGACAAGTTCCCAGGAAAAAGTCGTTTGTTGAGAAAAGACACTGTCAATAGCTTCGCCAATGTAGGGTTCTACATTATATGCTATCATGGCTATGCTCACTAATGGTGTCATTTTTTTCTTTATGATTTTACCCTGAGAAGTTTTTGTCCGCTGCCTCTTTTTCGTCTGAATTTAAACGGAAGCACCAAATACTGCCCAATATTACAAATATAATACGATTGTTCTTTGAAATAACTATTTCTGTAATTTTCCCCTGCTAATCCCTTGAAAAACCACATAGATAGAAAGTTTGTAATTGAGTTGAACGTAAATAAAAAATGGTACAGGATATAGTTTATAAGTCCCTTTCGTTTGTATACTAATAATGAATGTGACAACATTCTTTGCTTGTAACTCCACTTTTTATCAGAAGAACTGGCACCATGTTTATGCCATGCATATACCGAATCAAAGTAGTCCAAGATATACCCCCTTTGTTTTATTCGTATACATAAGTCAATTTCCTCACTGTACATAAAGAAATCCGGATCAAAGCCTTCTGTTGAATCATAAACAGATCGAGGAATTAGTAAGAATGATCCCATCAATGCGTCAGGTTGCCTTGTGCTATATTTTATTAAATGACTTATTATTGTATTCTGTGCAAGTAACCACTTGCAGGATAATACATTATGATAGACTGATTTTTGTTCAGTCCCGTCATCATTCAACAATTTACAACCTAAAGCTCCAATGGCTTTGTTATTCTGTATTCTGTTTAATGATAATGCTATAGTGTGCTTTTCAACAACAATATCCGAATTTATTAAAAGAATATATTTTCCCGTTGATTTTGCAAATCCAATATTATTTGCTCTGCCAAATCCATCGTTTATCTCTTTTTGAATCCATATCACAAATGGAAACATGTTGTTAATTATTTCACTTGAGATGGATTCGGAGTTGTTGTCTACAACAATAATCTCAGATGTAGTTAAGTCAAATTCACTCTCAAGGATACTATTGATACACCTGGTTAATAAATCAGGTGTATTGTAATGCACTATGATAACAGAGAGTTCTTTCAAGTTAATTTATTATTTTTTAATTCCAAATATTACATGATCTTCGCCTGAGTAAGTGAAAATTATTTCCGTATTAAACTCAGCAAGCATGTTCATCAATAACTGAGTGTCAAATACATGATGATGGAGAGCCCGTATTGTGGCATTTGACAGAGAGCGCTGTTTGAATTGTTCATAATCACCAGCTTTTGGATCCATTTTCAAATCATGAAGGCTAAGTATCTCTTCTAAGTGTGTCATATCATTTTCTGATGTATTATTTTTGTAATCAGCCATAATATGTCTAAATTCCGTAATAGATCTGTTATGGTCAAATGTTTTTTCCTTATTTGGTACAGCTATCAAAAAATGTCCGTCGTGTTTAATTACTCTGAGCCATTCTTCAAGGGCTTTCATCGGATTAGCTATGTGCTCTAGGCAGTGCGAGGAAATGACAAAATCATATGTGCAATCTGAAATTCCGGACAAGTCTGTTGCTTCCTGAATGATATTTTTTCCCGTTTTGTTTTTGCAAAAATGGAATGGCTTATCAGAATCATTCTCGTCAGACCATATTGTTGAAGATGAAAACACACAATTGTCTAAAGAACTGATTATTCCATACAGCGGAATATATCCGTTATCCATGAAAATCCAGCTGGGACCGCCTATTTCTAAACCTCCTTTGTTCTGCAAACTGCGTTTAATTATAGAGTAGTCATTAATCTTTACAGGAAAAACCTTTCTGAAAAGGAGTCTGAAAATTTCTCGTGGTCCTTTGGAAAACAGAACGTTTATCAATGTTTTGAACTTGTTCATTTTTTTGTCTGTTGCTCTCGCTTTTTAATGTGCTCAGTAAATTATTTTTCCGGCAATTATCCTGGCGCTGCATTTCAATGTGTTTTTTAGCCCTAAAACTGATCTGATTGAAATGAAACATTTTGCTATAAGACAAAAATATGAAATTAATTTTTTGTGTTTAAATAAATCCTCAGCGGCAAGTAAATACCATCGTATTACTTGTTCACTTAAAATTATTTTATTTTCAGGAAATAGAATCATCATTTTTCTAAAAGCTATGGCCCCGTTCGAATACATCTTAGCCAGATTCCCGATTTTTGACATATTGGTGTTATGGCGTCTGAAGCACGACATAGGTTCATTCAGATACAGGAAATTGCTCTTCTTTGCCAAAAAAGCTTCCAATGGACGATCAGAATAATAATATTCAGATTTGAATATCGGATGCTCTGGTTTTTCAATAAAGATATTTACGAACAAAAGGCTTGTAGTATGTGAAATCCATCTGCTGACGATTTCGTCAAAAGTGTATTCCTTTTTATTCAGGTCAGGAGCAAAAAGAGATTTTTTTATACAGCCATCCTGATCATTATATTCAACAACGGTCTGATGAAAACAGGTTCCGTATTCAGGATTCGACTCCAATAAATCAACTTGTTTTTGTAATTTGTTTTCATCTGTCCAGTAATCATCTCCTTCGCACATGGCTACATACTTGCCCCTGCAGGCTTTCCATGTTATTATATTGTTTTTACGAAGACCGACGTTTGTTGGTTGAAGTATATGACGTATTTTATCCGGGTACTTTCTGGCGTATTCCTGACAGATTTCTGTTGTCTTATCTTTACTGCAGTCATCACCGATTATTATTTCAAATTTAAAATTTGTTTGCTGAATCAAAATGCTTTCAAGTGCTTGCGCAATATACTTCTCGTGATTGTAGGTGACTACCGCTACGGATACAATTATATTGTTTTGTAGAGTACTCATTATTTTTTATTTTTTCGGCTCTTGGCAAAAAGTTGCTTGATTACTGAAAAGGGCTTAATTAAAATGCGACCTATTTTGTATGAATATGAATTTTTGAACCCATCAATTGTATCGGACATAATACTTTCATAAACCGAGTCACCATTAAAACTGCTCGCAAAAAGACCTGAGATATTTTTCATTGAAGCAATAGCAATATTGTAATATGGTATCACTAATTCCTTTTGCTTGTTGATCTCATTAAAATCTCCTGAAAATTCGTAAAATTCCATTTTGCTATCAGACACTATCAGAGAGCTGTAACAAATTTTTTGACTAAAAAACACATGGCAACTAAAATAGCTGCTTAATAAATTTTTAAATTCCTCTAAATACAACTCTTTAATATGAAAATCATTGTGAAAATTTGGGATCTTTGAAAATGAATTTTTGTCTGGTGATGAAATAATTAACATGCCATCTGGCTTTAGCACTCGCTTTATTTCAATCATCATTTCATCGTGCTTATCGTGATGTTCAATGGTTTCAAAACTGACAACAACATCAACGGATTGGGAATCTAATGGAATTTCACTGGTGGAGCCTTCTAAAAACGAAAGATTCTTTTTTTTGTACTTGTTTTTGGAATGTTCAACCGCTTCTCGTGATATATCAATCCCTGTTACATAATTGGCCTTAGTTGCTAGCAAATTTGAACCGTATCCTTCACCTGATGCAATATCTATGACTATTTTGTTTTGGACAAACTCTAAAGCAAATGCATAACGATGAATATGCTCCAATGCGCAGCGGTTAAAATCATCTGCCAACAGCCTTTCTCCAGTGTTTTTCATTTCTAATATTTTTTGACGGTTATGTTATCCTGTAATTCATTTTTTTATCAGGAGCAAAAAGATATTTTTTTATACTGCCATCCTGATCAACATATTCAACAACGGTCTGATGAAAACAGATTCCGTATTCAGGATTCGACTCCAATAAATCAACTTGTTTTTGTAATTTGTTTTCATCTGTCCAGTAATCATCTCCTTCGCACATGGCTACATACTTGCCCCTGCAGGCTTTCCATGTTATTATATTGTTTTTACGAAGACCGACGTTTGTTGGTTGAAGTATATGACGGATTTTATCCGGGTTCTTTTTGGCGTATTTCTGGCAGATTTCTGTTGTCTTATCTTTGCTGCAATTATCTCTGATAATTATTTCAAATTTGAAGTTTGTTTGCTGCTTCAATATACTGTCTAATGCCGGTGCAATATACTTTTCATGATTGTAGGTGACAACCGCAACGGATACTGTAATTAGCGAATGCACTTTATTCATGTATTATTTTTGTTGGTTTTGAGAGTTTCTTTTAATGCCAAATCTATCAAGAATTTCCATAAGCAACATCCAAGAAAGTTTTTTTATCGAGTGATGAGATTCTAAAGTTTTTTTGAGAGTAAAGTTTGACTTGATTTCTAGTTCAAAACAATCAGGGAATAAATCCAGAGCTTTTTTTTCAAGAGCTCTTTTATCCTCTGCAGACAAACTAGTATTATCAAGAATAATTAATTGACGTATTGCTGTAATTATTTGTTTGTTTAATAATATTTGCACATCTTGAGTAAAGTCATCTCTCATTAATTCAATTACCCGAATCCATTTTGTATAATTTTCAACACTAGTCTTTGAACTCCATATTCCTCCGTCATGAATGCGATAAACAGCCATTGTTTGATTAAGATACATAATTTTGCCGAACTTTGCACAGTTCATAAAAAGTACATAATCTCCAACAGGGGAAGATTCGTCTATTCGAAAAATATCATTTTGCCTTAGATTTCTAAAAACACAAGATGCACTGAAGATAAAATTTCCTTTTGCCAAATCCTCAATTGACATAGTCATATCTGAAATAAAACTATTTGTATAGCATTTATTACTTTCATTTGTTTTTCCAATAATTTTCATTTTGTGAAAGCAAATTGAATAATCTGTGTTTTTTTCAAGAAAATCAATTTGTTTTTGTAATTTTAATGGATCAGACCAATAATCATCTCCTTCGCATAATGCTATATATTTGCCATTGCAAGCCTTTAGAGTAGCAAGAAAATTTGGCATCATTCCTAAATTGTTCTCAGGTAACAATAATTTAATGATGTCTGGGTATTTTTCCTGATACCATTTGCAAATTTTGCGGGTTTGGTCAGTTGAGCAATCTTCGCCAATTACTAATTCAATTGGAAATGAAGTGTGCTGCATTAATATACCTTCGATTGCTTGTGAAATGTATTTTTCATGATTGTATGTAATCATACACACACTTACCATATCATAAGAAGTTTCGATCATTTACTCTCTGAATATTTACCAGCTAATTCAACAATTTTTCCAGACCTTTTTTTTATAATCCGAGCTGGGATCCCAGCATATATGGTCCATGGTTCAAGCGACTTATTTATTAATGATAGTGCTCCCACCGTTACTCCGTCGTTAATTTTCAAATCGGGGAAAACAACACAACCGGCACCTATTTGTACATATTTCCCAATGATAACTTGACCCCCGTTAACATTTCTGTATTCATCCGGAATCATGGGACCAACCATAAACTCGCCTGAAAAATCATCCGATGTGCTGAAAATAGTTGTTCTAGGAGATAATCCGGAATAATCATTCATTATTATTTCGTTAGATCCGTAAAGTGCGCAAAATGCGGATATGTGAATATTGTTGCCAAGTGAAATGTTACCCGATAAAATACAGAAATCATCAATTCTTACGTTGTTTCCGATAGAAATAGCAGAAATGTTGTAAAATCTTGCAAATCTGCTGATGAGAACATGATCACCGATTTTCGAAAATCCTAAGTTTTGAAGTTCTTCGCGGCTATAAAATGATGTTTCCATAATCAGATTTCTTTTATGCAATTTGCAATTGAATGTACTGTATCAATATCTAGATCAGATAATAAAGGAAGGCATAAAACCTGCCGACTGACTATTTCAGAAACTGGCAAGTTGTCAGGCATCGCCGAGGGTAAATCCTTGTATGGATAAAAATGACTGATTAAAGGATAGAAATATCGCCTTCCGTAAAATCCGGATGCTTTCATTTTTTCATACACGACATCACGACTCACCGGAAATATTTTCTCATCTATAAAAATTGGGAAATATGAGTAATTATTGATGGTTGTTGAATTCTGATCAAGTATTTTGATGCCATCTATGTTTCTTAGTAAATTGGAATACTCTGTAAAAATCAATTTCCTTTTTTCAATAAAATCATCAATGTACTTCAATTGCAGCAAACCCATAGCAGCCTGCACCTCATTCATCTTTGCATTTATTCCCGGAGCAACAACAGTGACTTCGTCTCTAAAGCCAAAGTTTTTTAAATCATCAATTTGTTGCTTCATTTCAGCTGAGTGAGAGATAATAGCCCCTCCTTCAAATGTGTTAAACACCTTGGTGGCATGGAAACTTAAAACAGACAAATCACCAAAATTTAGTATGCTTTTTCCATCTAATTTTACTCCAAATGCGTGAGCTGCATCGTAAATCAATTTTATTTTATGCCGGTTAGCAATTTTTTGAATTTTTTCAACATCGCATGGATTTCCGTAAACATGAACCGGAAGAATGGCAGTTGTTTGAGCTGTAATGGCTGCTTCAATTTTATCCGGATCGAGATTGCATGTTTCAGGATCGATATCAACAAAAACGGGCTTAATGTTATTCCACCAAAGCGAATGAGTGGTTGCAACAAAACTATAAGGAGTTGTTATAACTTCTCCTGAAATGTTCAATGCTTGTAATGCAGTTACGAGAGCTAATGTTCCGTTAGAAAAAAGCGAAATGAATTTTACCCCAAGAAATTCACACAACTCTTTTTCTAATTGCTGATGAAAAGGTCCATTATTAGTGAGAATCTTGCTCTCCCATATTTTCTCAAGCATTGGAATGAACTCTTCCAATGGAGGTAAAGATGGTTGTGTTACATATATTGGTTTTTCTTTCATTTTCGAGCAATATATAAAACTGATCGTAAACTAATTCCGTTTTGCAAAAAAATACTTTCACCAAAAAAACCAGAACCCAATTCTCTTACATTAAAACCGGCATATTGAAGCTTGTTGAGGAATCCATGTTTTGAATAAATCCTCAAGTGATCCTCTTGCCCAAAAAATTTAACTCGTTCAATTGCAGTTTTGAAACTAGGGTTTTCGAAATCATGATCGAGAGTGAGTAAAACAGGAGCCATAATAATAGCAAATCCTTTATCTGATAAAACCCGGTGAATTTCGCAAAGTGCTTTTTTATCGTCTTCAACATGTTCAAGAACATGTGAGCAAATAATTATGTCATAGGATTTGTCATTATATATATTCATGTTGGTAATGTCGCAATTATCATCAACATCTTTTCTAAACAAATCAAGTGATCTATACGAAATTTGAGGTTTATTCTTTAACCACTTTCGCAGGTTGTCATCTGGGGCAATATCGAGTACTTTAATTTGGTCTGACTTAAAATCTTTTATGAATGAACTTAAAAACAATGCATAGAGTCTGTTTCTGTCTGAAGCTCCACATTTTGGACATGAGTATTCAAGCAGATTTAAAGTCTCAAATTGAAAAGGTGAGTGTATAAAACCACCCTTATCAAGGGTTTTAAAATACTCAGCACTAATTGGATTGAATGCCCTGATTTTGTTATTGCATACAGGGCAAAAGTACTTTTTCCTTTTCAAAATTGACAGCTTTAATTGTTTTTTAATGCTATCTTTTAACTTGACAGGTATTATTTTTTTGAAATACATAAGGTCAGCTTATTGCCCAGTTTAGCTTAGGCCTGATTAATCCGATAACATCTCCAAACCATGCTACATCCCGGCTTTCAGTTTCGTGTGTTTCAAAATGTAAAACATCATGGATATCCAGTAATGCTCTGGAATTGTTTACTAATAAGATTCTGATTCGATAAATATTTTTATTCAGTAAGTTGGCCGGAATAAACATCTTTGCAGAATGATTACCTTTTTCGATTGAAAAAACATTTGACCAACTATTAAATATTGGTTCATTTTCAACAGAACATAAAACTAGACTTGTGTTGAAATTTTGAAAATCAGTTAATGCTTCAAATTTAAACTCAATCAATATCTCGTCAGAAATTGAAAGATTATTCTCAGATGTAATACTAGCTTCGTGTAATACTATATTGTCCCCTGATGGTTTATTGTTTGTCCAGGTTCTTTTTAATTCACAGTTTGAGGTAATTTCATTGATATATCTGCTAATAACTTGATCTGTTGATCCAGCAAAATCAACACATCCTTTATCAAGTAGAACACTTTTATTACATAAACTTTTTATTGCCCCCATATTATGACTAACAAACAACACCGTTCTCCCTTCGCCCTTGCTCACATCCTGCATTTTGCCGATGGCTTTTTTCTGGAATTCGGCATCGCCTACGGCGAGTACTTCATCAACAACCAGAATTTCGGGTTCCAGATGGGCGGCAATGGCAAAGCCAAGGCGCACGGTCATGCCGCTGGAGTAGCGTTTCACCGGGGTGTCGATGAAGCGCTCCACGCCTGCAAAGTCAATGATCTCGTCTAACTTGCGGGTAATCTCGTTGCGCGTCATGCCCATGATGGCGCCGTTCATATAGATGTTTTCGCGGCCGGTCATTTCCATGTGAAAGCCGGTGCCCACTTCGAGCAGCGAAGCAATGCGTCCTTTGTACTGTATGGTGCCGGTGGTGGGTTTGGTCACTTTCGATAAAATCTTGAGGAGGGTGGATTTGCCCGCACCGTTTTTACCGATGATACCGACCACATCGCCTTTTTTTATTTCGAGGTTGATGTTCTTCAGTGCCCAGACATATTCGGAATTGGCTTTGGTGCTGCGGTCGTTGGTTTCACCAATTTTCAGATAGGGGTCTTCCTTACCGCGCATGTTCACGGTCCACCAACGTTTCAGGTCATGCGAGAGCGTGCCGGTGCCCACAACACCAAGGCGGTATTGTTTGCTGAGATTTTCAATTTTAATGGCAACGTCGCTCACGGATTCTGAATAAGCATGCAAAGGTATAAAAGATATACGGATTTCGCAATATAATATCAATTCCATTGAGTCCCTGGATTTGATTCGGGGTCTACATCAAAAAAAACATGGTCCACGGATTACACAGATTGCACGGAAATATTTTTGCATCAGCGGCCCCATCGCGATTATTCGCCCATTATATTATTTTCAGCGGTGCTCATGAGCTCGCTGCTAGCGCATCTCGGTTACACTGTCGTCAACAATTATTACTGCGTAATAATCATTGCCTGCGTAATTGAGTGAGTCAATCCGTGGAAATGGCTTCAGTCGCAGACTGAGGGGTATTTCATCCGCTTAAATCGAAAGATCTGCTGAGGTATTATAATCCGTGTAATCCGTGCAATCTGTGGACAAAAGAGTGGAGAATCGGCGAAGGTTTTTTAGGAGATCCCATGCCGTGCAATTCAGCGTCCACGGATTACACAGATTGCACGGAAATATTTTTGCATCAGCGGCCCCATCGCGATTACACTGTCGTCAACAATTATTACTGCGTAATAATCATTGACTGAAAATAATTGTGAGCATATCCGTGGAAATGGCTTCAGTCGCAGACTGTAAGGCATTTCATCCGTTCAAATCCAAAGGCCTGCAGAGGTTTTTTAATCTGTGCAATCTGAGTAATCCGTGGACAAAAGAGTGAAGAGGTAGCGTAGGCTTTCGAAGAGTATCCATGTAATAAAAAAGGTCTTTGAGGAAGTTGCAACAAGTAGTCAAATTATATTTGCTACAAATTTTTAAATGTT